>CAMBTZ010000006.1 GCA_945870925.1 Chlamydia trachomatis
CTAACGCCTTCATCGCTTATCCAAACTGAGTAATTCCATCTCCGCTTACAGCATCTTTGTGATTAACCTTAAATACTCCATGTTTGTCTGTATAAAGAGCTATCGGCCTACCGTGTATTTTTAAATGATTTTTCATTAGCTCAAAATAGCCCCACATCGTTTCTGTGGGCTCAAATCTCGCCACCATGATTTCCTGTTGCATCGTCCACTGTGTAAATCAAAGAGCACTTAGCTGCCCTCCCTTCAAACCAGTCATGAGGAGATCCATCCATTTGCATCATCTCACCATTTCTGCTTCGTCTATCTCTATATTGAAACATCCTTTTTTTCTTAAGTCTCTTAGGCCTCCAAAGCTCTTTTTCAATCATCATTGTTCGGATTGTTCTAACTGAGATTTTTAGACCATGTACCTCTTTTAGCCCTTGTGGTAGACTGTGGTTCCCTGGACCCTCTTTTTTTCTTGATATCAGCCCTGTTGCACCCTCAAATCGATATTTTTTAACCAATCGCTTTATCTGCCTGATTCCAACATTCAGAATATCAACAACTTCCGACTGCATGAGCTTTTCCTCAACAACCTTGATTATCACCTCTAAGCGACTTAACTCGTTAATAATCATATAAACATCTCCTTTCATGTTTAGCACCTCCAAGGCTTTATAACCTTATTTACTACCAAAAGGGGACATTTCTATTAATCGGAAAGGTGACATTTATAATTAACGCCTACATAATTATAAAATCGATTTAAGAAAACCTTATTATCAACTATAATTGATCATATTATTAACTAATATATAGGCACTAAATGCAACCCTCTTTTTTTTCAAATATTAAGTATACAAATAATTGCTGCAAAAGTTTTATTGAAAATTCTTTATATCTCCCCTCCTTTTCCGGCCGTTCTGAATATGTGCAAATTCAAACCTCAAAGATCATTAGGGAGTCTGTTGCAGCTAATGCAGAACCAGTTAACCGGCTAAATGATATTATTAAATTGATTGCTCTAATTGTTTTATTCCCACTTACGTTAATAGCTCTTCTAGTAAGAAACATCAATAGAGCCGACATGAAATTAGCAGGAAGTGATACTCCTGCCACTATTGTTTTTCCTGTAGATGCACGACCATTACCAAATGCACCACCCACTACTCAAACAATCCCATCAATTACAAGAAATACTATTTTAAATCCCACTCCCTTAGAACATTCAGAAGAGGAATATCTTAATTTTTTGTTGGCAAATGAAATACATGAACTTATTCCGAATCTTTACCTATCCGGAGCTCATAAAGACGGTTATACAGGCGGAATGGTGAAATTAGACGGCACTCGTTTTGGCGACCAAACCACTATACATCAATTTGCCGCCGCTATTCGCACTACTTCGATAAATGATGATAGTTTCAAATTCTCAACTGTAGAAAATCCAGCTTCAGATGTTATGCTCCACGGTGGGCTAAGAACTCAAAGAGTTACTAAAGATGATTTTACATTTTTAAATTTAAAAAATGCAGCATTAATTGGATTAAGTGCTTTATCTAAAAATAGATCAGTTTTAATTAATTGCGCTCAAGGTTGTGACCGTAGTCCTGCAGTTGCTGCCATATTTATTGCACTTATATATGATACAACCATCAGAGAAGCCGCAACTTATAATAAATCAATAAGAGCTATAGCAGATCCTTTTGCAATGGAATACGGACATACCTGCGTAGGGATTCTACCTGCATTAAAAGAAGATCCTGAAATCAAAACACTCGTTGAAGAGATTAGAGCTCAAAGAGGGATTGTTATTTAGTCATTCTTCTATGCCAAATAAATAATCCATTAGCGACAGCCATTGCAATACCACATATTACAATGGCTGCGTATGTATGTAGAAAAGACAGTAGCAGTAGAGGGATCGCTTGGCTAATTACTAAAAGAGTAGTTGGCTTCATTTTATTTAGACATTTTTCAATAAGCGGAAATAGATAAGCATAAACAAGCCAGAGGGCAAAGCCTAATACCCAGCCTCCTATTAGATCATTTAAAAAATGCATTCCTAAATAAATTCTAGAAATAGAAATTAAGAAGATATAGATAAATGCTACAGGATAGCGCCAGGGGCTTTTCCAAGCGCTTATAAGAATACATGATAGTAAAACAACCGTTGTAGCAGCCCCGCTCGGGAAAGCATAGCCACTGTGACTTGCACGTATTAGCCCAAGACTCTGATCTATTTGATAAGGCCTTGGTATCGCGAAAAAAGCTTTTAAGGAATGCACGGAAAAATAGCTAATAATTAAAATATAGAAGAGCCTAAAGCCTGATTTCCATCCAAATCGGAGCCAAATCACTGGAACCAATATAGCAAAAAACCATAACGAATCAAAATAGTTCAAAAATCTAAAAAAAGCGTCTAAAAAGGGATTTCTAAATTCTTGAACAAATTTAACAAATTCTAACCCCAGTATCTCCATACTTTTTATTATAATGAATTAAACTATTTTTTGCGCATTGATTGTTTAGATCACTATATGTTGTAATTCTTACATGATCCGTTTTTTTGTAATTTAGCTAGACATGTACCCAATTTGAGTGAATTACTCAATGCTTTGCCAAGAACCCTTCAGAGAGGAGATTTTTGCTCAAAATACGACATCCCTTACAATCTATTAACAACTCTTTTGGTCTAACTGTCTGCTCTGTCTTTTGAGAAAAACAAAGCCGGTAGTACCTAAAAATAGTGCAATCGGAATGACTGCAATACCGTAAATAAGAGCAAGCTTTGTAGTTGGACCGCCCATAAAATTGACGATCGACCCAATTATGGTGTGGAAGGCGTAACCAAAGATCATGATGATCATATTAGCAACAGCTGTTGTAAGTCCGGCAACTTCATCGCGCACATAAGTCGAGGCTTTATAGATAGCAAGAATTTGGTAAGCTGAGCAAACACCAACAATTACAAAGCTTGTCCCAAGAATTGTCAAAGGCATCTGAATTAATAATAGAGCGCTAAAACTAATTGCCATAATAATTCCCGCTACAATGATCGTCCTAAGGTAGCCCAATTTTTCTGCTACTAGACTTAATAGAGGGGAACCAAAACACATTCCAATAAAAATCATTGATGGGAGCGATGCTGCTATTGTAGATTCAAATCCGTAAACTTGTTTTAAAAAAACAGAACTCCAAATATCGGCAAATCCTTCTAAAGGTCCGACCATCATACCTCCAAATAAACAAGTAAGCATAACCTTTTTATTTCGAAAAACTTCCTTAATATCGGCAAGTACTCCTCTTTTTATAGGAGCCGTCTGATCCGGAACAATTAAATATGTAATAAATGCTAATAAAACCCCAACACCTGCAAAAATTTGAAGTACAGTTTGGTAGCCAAAAACATCACGCATATAACTTATCGGACCGCCACCATAAATAGCACCAATTAGACCGATAGTTACTGATATACTCAGCATTCTTGCAAATTTTGCCTCACTAAAAATCATCCGAACTATTTTAAATATTCCTAAAATTGCAGCCGAGGAGCCCATTCCAATAAGAACCCTTCCTATAATCGGATAGACCCAATAATCAGAAAAAATAAGCGGCAACATGCCAACTACCGATAGAAGTATACACCCACTCATCACCTTTCTTGGCCCAAATCTATCTAGCATAATGCCAATTGGGAGATGCATTAACGAATAGCCAATATAATAAAGCCCTGAAAACTGACCAAAAGCAGCCGCGCTTATATGGAACTGATTCATAATGTCATCAAGCATAATATTAGGCATCACCCTCAAAATATATTGATAGGCATAAAACAAAGAGGCCACCATCCAAATGGTCATTGAAACAACGCGCGCTCTTGAAATTGAAACAATCATTTTAACATCCTTAATAATTAAATTAGGCTCACGCCTAATATCTTATCAGATTACCCGAAATCCTAGAAGATAAGAAATTACTTTAAAATAGAGTATAGCCCTATTTAGTCCTATTCAGTATACTTTTTGATTATGACCCCATGCCCTCAATTAATTTTAGCACCTATGGAAGGTGTTGGTGATCGGACGTTCAGAAGGGCTATGGCCTCTGTTGGCGGTTTTGATGAAGCTGTTATGGACTTTCTATCAGTCCCTAAAAACGCCCATATTCCTAGCCTTTCTAAAAAGTATCAAGCAGATGAGCTTAATCCTATTCCATTGGCAGCCCAACTAATGGGGTCAGATCCGGAGCTGATGGCGAATATGGCAAAGGAGATGGAAAGACGAGGCGCTCATAGAATTGATTTGAATTGTGGCTGTCCTTCCAATACAGTAACCGGTCATGGCGCTGGCTCAAGCTTATTGAAGGATCCAAATCTTCTTTATACAATTGCAAAAGCAATGACTTCTGCTGTCTTAGTTCCGGTTACTGTGAAAATGCGCTCCGGTTATGGTGATACATCCTTATTTAGAGAGAATCTAATGGCAGCTCAAGAGAGCGGGATAAAATTTCTTACCCTTCATCCTAGAACTAAAGTTGATGGCTACGGCCCCCCTGCCAAATGGGAATATATAGCTGAAGCTAAATCGCTTTTAAAAATCCCAGTAGTTGGTAATGGTGATATTCTAACAGTTCAAGACGCCTTAAACATGTTAGAGCAGACTAATTGTGATGCACTTATGATAGGACGAGGAAGTGTTGCAAATCCATTTATCTTTCACCAAATAAAAGCACATTTCACAAACACAACTTACACTCCAACTTGGGAAGCTCTTTACGCTTATATTGAAGTTTTTCTCTCTGAAATGCCAACTGACATGACAATGCGTGGTAAAATTAACAAGATGAAACAATTATTCGGTTTTATTTTTAAGTCAAAACCTGCTCTTCAAGAACTAAGAAGCAGCATGCTCACTTATACTCCTGCAAATCTAACAGATTTTTTAGGAGCAACTATTCCCCTTTTACACAAGGGATGGACGGCTCCATAAGCAATCTGACAATACCATTTTTTAAATGGTAATAACTTCCAACCACTTCTAAATCGCCGGTTTGCATCGCTTGTTTAATAAAAGGCATCTTTTTTAATTGCTCAACTACTAAGTTTACATTAGCCTCAATAGCATTCTGAAGAGGATCCCCCTTTTTATCTTTAGAGCAATCAACTGCAGGTCTAATGAGAGCTCCAATCTCTGGCATTGTCTGGTCTTGATCGCTTAATACAGCCTGTATAGCACCGCAATTTTCATGTCCCATCACTAATATAATTGGCACTTTTAACTGTGTCACAGCATAATGGATACTTTCTAGCTCTATCAGGCCACAAACATTACCCGCAACTCTAACTACAAACAGATCACCAATCCCTTGATCAAACAAGATTTCAGGACTCACCCTTGAATCCGAACAGGCAACAATAATTGCAAAAGGCTCCTGCTTCAATACAAGCGCTTGCATTTTACTCTCTTTAAAGTAATTAGGATGTTCAATTCGATCTTCTATCGCCCGAATATTACCCGCAATCAATTTATGCAGAGCCTCTGACGGTGAAAGCTTTTTAACAGCCTCCTCTCCATAAAGAGCAAGACAAGCCACTATCAATAAAATCTGTTTCATATCCGATCTATATTACAATCTTTCATAAATAGCAAGTTTTGCAAGTGGCAATTACTCTTTGATCCTAAATAATTAAGGAAGGGTTGTGGGATCACAAGAAGTTGGTTTAGTTTCTTTAATCCAGTAAAGGGAGATGATTGCGAGAGTCAGGTAAATAGGGATTATGAGAAAAGCGATTTTATAGGAGCCAACCGAAAAAACTCGTGCACCATCTTGCATAAGTCCATTCCAACTTAAGTCTAGAATTTTTCCGGCAAGAGGATCAGACAAACCTCCAAAAAAAGCGTTAAAAGCATTCATGAAGGCGACAGCTGTAGCTGCAAGAATCGGAATGTTGATTTCTCGAATCATTGTGAAGCAAAGAAGGAAACTGCTGATTGAGAATCCGAAAAGAAAAAAGAGAAGCGTTAGAAATATAGCAGAAATTCCAGGGAGATAGATGATTGTTGATATTGATAGAAGAGCTCCTATAGTCCCCCAAAACATGACAACTCGCCTTTTACCTATCCAATCAGAAAACAGTCCGAATACAGGGGCACCGATAGCAAATCCAATAAAAATCAAAGAGACTGCTTGGGCTGCCATATGCTCTGGTAAATTAAATGCATCTTTAGTAAATGAGACACCCCAAAGTCCGCCAAAAACCATTACGGGGGCAAATGCTAATCCGCTGTAGAGAGAGAGCCACCAAGACTGTCTGTTTTTTAAAACATTTTTTATGCTTTTATACACAGGTATTTTTGGTGGGATTTTACGTTTATCTGTATTTATTGAAGCCACTTGATCTCGCACAACAATCCAAAATAAAAGTGCTAGAATAACCCCAATCAGAGCAATGCCTTCCATTGCATAACGCCAACTTAGTAATTTAATAAATAAAGAGAGAGGCGCCTGGCCACCTACAGCACCTAGCATGGCAACTGTCATCATAAGGCCTGCCATAAAAGCAAATTTCTTGGGTGGAAACCAGATCGCAATCAGTTTCAAACAATTAACTGCGGCAAAAGCGGCTCCGATACCCGTTATAAACCTACCAATTTCGGCAATTAAGAGCGTTTCAGCTTTTGCGAAAACAAAGCTTCCTATGCTGCAGCACAAAATAGCAACAGTTGTCACCCTTCTTGGTCCGAATTTATCTAAGAGAATTCCCACAGGGATTTGGAGTATCAAATAAGCGTAAAAGTAACATGCAGCCAGATTTCCAAGCTGTGTTGCATCAATATTAAATTCACTCATTAAAGTTCCTGTCATCACGCTTGGTGAAACCTCAATTGCAAACTTATAAAACATGAAAAATGCACTTAAAGACCAAATCATCCACGCTCTAACCATTTTTAAAGAACCCCTTTTTGTACTTTATTACGATGCAATAAGATAAAGCCACCCACAGCTACAAGCAACACACCGGCCCAACTAATAAATCCAAAAACCTGATCGAAGAAGTACCAAGAAAAGAGCGCAGAGAAGATAATTGTAAAATAAGAGAGTGGAGCAACGCTCCCGGTTTTATTTACACATGCATACGATTTAGATCGAAACAGCTGCGCCATTACCGTTATAAATCCAAATGCCAGCCAGGTCCAATCAATACTTCTTTCTTCCAATAATTTTTTAAACAACTCATAACCAGACTGATTTGAGACAAAGAAAGTAATTATAATAGCGAAAATTGATCCAAATAAAAAAAGATAGAATGCCGTATCTTGAGGCCGCTCCTTTTTAGCAACCTGATTAAATGAGACTTGCCCTAAGGCACTAAAAAAACCTGATAACAACCCCAAAAGAGCCCAATTGTTCCAAATTTCACCCCCTGGCTGTAAAATCAATAAAATCCCTAAGAAACTAAAAACAACACTTATCCACATTTTATAAGACATGTGATGATTATAAAAAAATCTATCCACAATAGGTACAAATATAGGTGTGGTACATGTTAATACAGAAGCAATTACATAAGACCCATGCAATAGGTACCAAAAGATAAAATATTGAGTTAAAAAAAAGAAGAAACATCGAATTAACATCGGACGCCACGAATCTTTACTGGGAAATTTCGGAAATCCGGAAACTACTGCGACCCAGAATAGTAAAAAAAACGGTACAATAAACCTTAATATAACCACCCAAGGAACTGATAATGAACCTAAAATACTTTTTCCTAACAATAAATTTATTGAAGTACAAAATGCTGCGCATATCATAAATAACATGCCCTTGAAGTGCTGAATTCTACTTGTCGTCATAAATCTAGATATAAAGTATAATCCTTACCGAAAAGCAAGATAAACGAGGTTTTTATGAAAAAAAATAGTATGCTGTGGCAAGTGCTCATAGCTATTGTCCTAGCTGTTATCGTTGGAAATCTAACGGGAACAACAGCCGGAATCTTTGGCTACACCTTCTATAACCTCTTTGATCTTATAGGACATCTATTTTTAAATTCACTTACCTTACTTGTAGTTCCTCTTGTTACCTCAGCAATTATTAGCGGCCTCGGGCAAATGAGCGGTGAAAAATCTTTTAAAAGCCTTGGATTAAAGACTTTTGGATTTTATGTTCTTACTATAAGTTTAGCTGTTATTGTAGGAGTCATCTTAGTTAATGTCATCCAGCCCGGATCCTTCCATAAAGAACTTACATCAGAACTTACAGCCCCTTCTAGTTTAATACTTAATAGTCAAAAAGACATCTTTACAGATGTGTTATTTAAATTAATCCCTACTAATATCTTTGAAGCCGCTACACAAATGAACATGCTTGGTATGATCTTTTTTAGCCTTCTTTTTGGATTTGGGATGATGCACATAGAAAAATCAGCCCACGCTACACTCCTTAGTTTTTGGAAAGGACTCTTTGCTACTTTAATGAGAATGACCCATTTCGTAATGAAAGCAATGCCCTTGGGCGTTTTTTGCTTAATGGCAAAAGTCGTTGCTTCTCAAGGGATTGAATCCATCAGCAATCTTGCCTATTTTTTCTTTACAGTATTTGGCGGACTACTCTTTTTTTGTATAATTGTTTTACCCCTCCTCCTCAAATTCTTTGGAATCAATCCTCTTACACACTTAAAAGCAGTAACACCGGCACTTTTTACAGCCTTTTCTACAAGCTCTTCTGCTGCAACGCTCCCTGTTACTATGGAGTGTGTTGAGAAAAACGCCGGCGTATCGAATAGAATTTGTAGTTTTGTAATTCCTCTTGGCACTTCAATGAATATGGCTGGGTCCGCCCTTTATGAATGCGTAGCCATATTATTTATTGCTCAGGCTTATGGAATTGAACTAAGCATTGGTCATCAAATTCTTATTGCAGTCCTCTCTTTAATCACATCAATGGGCGTTGCAGGAATTCCTTCCGGAAGTCTTGTTGCAATCATTATTATCCTGAATTCCCTCGGTCTTCCAGCAGAAGGAATTGCCCTTATCCTCCCAATTGACAGACTTCTTGACATGTGTAGAACAACAACCAATGTTCTTAGCGACACTACATGCGCAGTCCTGGTAGCAAAATCAGAAGGAGAACGGATACTTGTCTAATCCTATTAGCATGATTTAAGCCAGCGACCAGAGTAGTAGCGCCAAAAATAGCTAGTAAAGCTTAAAAGGCTCATAAAGGTGATAATACTCCAAGCGACATCAGCACCTTGTTGTTTAATCCCAATAAGGACAAACGTAGGAAGTACATAAGCAAGCCATTGAACAATAAGGCTTACAAAAAGAACAAACCGGGTATCGCCTGAAGCTGTTAAAAAACCCATTAATATCCAAGCCCAACCATCTAAGAGAAAATATAGCCCCATAAAAATAAGTGCGGTAAGAAAAGTAGCTACAAATTGAGGGGTAATTAAAACTTCTTTATGTGTGGCATGAATGAAAAGATTTAAAACATCATCTGAGAAGAACCAGATAAGCGATGTTAATATGACAAAATAGAAAAAATGGAGAGTAAAAGCTGATTTTAGTACTTTGGCAATAGGTTCCCTTTTTTCAGCACCTAGTAAATTAGAGACAATAGCTGCAGCTCCCTTTGACTGAGCATCAATGACAAATGAGATCAAAATATAGAGACTCTGAACAATTGCAACAACTGTCATCTGAGCAAAACCAACTGAGATAACAATTCGAAAAAACAGAAAATGAGCAATCGTTTCAACACAGTGGCCAAGTCCAAGTGGCACTCCAATTTTTAGCCCCCTAAACAAGTATTTCCTATTTAGATTAAACTTTGATGTTTGATAGATAAGTCTATTTTTAGGATGCAAGAAAAGCCACATCAAAAAACCCACTTGAGCTACTTGCGAAATTCCGGTTGCAGCAGCAGCGCCAATTACTCCAAATGCTGGGATAAATCCAATACCAAAAATCAACACAAAATCGAGCAAAATATTTAAAACATTCCCAAGTATTGCTGTCCAAGTAACTACCTGTACATGTCCAATCCCAATAAAAAAACCAGCTATCGCTATCATAATGCATTGAATGGGAGCAAATACCATCAAAGTTGAAAAAAAACCTGTCTCATTGACTTCATTACCAGTACCTCCAAAAAGAATATGGGGCAAAAAAAAGGCAATTAGCCAAAAAATAGGAGCAAGCATCGCCCCAAACCAGATCATTTGCCATGCGGCAGATCCAATATCTTTAAAACACCCCCTGCCATGAAGACGCCCCACTAAAACTTCTGATACCGAAACAATTGCAATTGGCACCACAAGAAAAACAAGGTATGCCATGCCGGCAGAGGCTGCTGCATTTAAAGCATTCGGATCAAATCTTGCAAGAAACAACCGGTCAACAAACATCATCAATGTTGTCGAAATCATACCAAGCATCAATGGCCAAGTGAGGGTCCAAAATTCCCGCTTTGACCCTACCTCAAATTTAGTGAGTTGATACGACTCTCCCATACAAATCTGACCATACCAATAGACTTATTTATTATAAATTGGAGAATTCGTCTGAGGCGCGGATGAGAGCATCGAGAATGCCTGGTTCACTTGCTGAATGACCTGCGTTTGGGATGATTTCAAGTTTAGCTTTCGGGATTGCTTTTGAAAGCTCCCAGGCATTTTTTACAGGGCAAATGATATCATAGCGACCATGGATAATGACTGTGGGGACATTAATAATATGATGGGCCTCTTCGATAAGCCAATTATCTGTTTTAAAAAAGGCTTTATTCTTAAAATAGTGGCATTCGATTCTGGCAACTGCGTCAGCGTGGATATCTTCGGTAAAATAATTGATAAATTCTGGATCAACTTCAAGCCTAATAGCGATCCCCTCCCATCTAGACCAAGCATATGCGGCAGCTTTTCTATCTTTTGACATTAATCTTTTGTAATAAGCTTCGATCATATTTTCCCGTTCTTCAGGAGGAATGAGCGCTACAAATCTTTCCCATTCTTCCGGAAATAGAAAATTTGCTCCTGATTTAAAAAACCAGTTAAGCTCTTCCTCTCTACAAAGAAATATTCCCCTTAAAATCAATCCTTTTACTCTATCAGGATAACTTTCAGCGTATGCTAGAGCAAGAGTACTTCCCCAAGATCCACCGAACACAACCCATTTATCTATATTTAGATTCTCTCTAAGACTCTCAATATCACTTACTAAATCCCATGTCGTGTTCTTATCGAGAGTTGCATGAGGACGACTTTTACCACATCCCCTTTGATCCATCAAAATAATTCGATACTTTTCCGGATTAAAAAATCGTCTATGCCTTGGATCTGTTCCCGATCCAGGCCCCCCATGTAAAAAAATAACCGGTTTACCTTCTAGATTTCCACTCTCTTCAAAATAGATTTCATGACCATCTACTTCAAGATAACCAATTCGCTTCGGTTCAATTTCCGGATATAAAATTTTCACTTCACAAGTCTAAAAGATATATACAATTTTTTCAAGCTTCCATTAATTTATCGACTTTATTATACTTTTCCATTAACCATTAATAATAAAAGGATAAACATGGAATCTATAACAACAAAAAGGCGTGATGATTTACTGAACCTCTCAAAAATTCCCACCAAAAAAAAACGAAGACGTACATCTGAGAAACCCTCCATTCCTTCTATAGCTTCAAATATACTGCTCAGAATTTCTCCATCAGATACAACACCAGATTCTACCCTTCCTTCTAGCAGCCCCACATCAATTGTTGAACTCTCCACAAGAACTTCCCTTCCTTCAAAATTAGAAAAAGAAAGTAACAAACCAGGGCTAGCATATAAAAAATATATTAAAGATTTTGGACCCTCTATTGAACGATTTCAATATGCGCTAGGTATTCATCCGGATCCAAAATACAGACCCATTGTTGCACACCCCTCCTTCTAAATAGTCATTTGACTTCAAATTTCAATCTGCGACTTATATAGAAAGCTTCTTAGGTTTTAGGACAGCTTCTAAGACCTTATCATTCCGTTCTTAACAAGAATACTTCTTAATTCAGGATCCCTAACTGCAGAGCAACGTTGAGTCGACAAATTTTGTATCAAAATAGAATTTTTATATTTTAGAATTTGAGTATCAGTCGCGTAATCATAGTACCAAATATTGCCACTAGCTGCAGTCCTAAGCATTAATGGTGTAATATCAGGCAGATAAGGTATTAATTGTGCATGCCTCTCTTCTATCGCTTGAATCTGCTCCGAACTTAAGTGTTTTACCTGATCGTCTTTTAAATGCATGCATTGATCCAAAGTTAACCTATGCACAAAATCAGGGCTATCACCTAGTCTTTGTATAGTAATTTTAATTTGCTCATCATTCATATGATTAATAATCCAGTCTTCTCCTTGTTGAATCCTCTTAAAAACAGACCCAAGCTGCTTAATTTGAAGATCTTTTATCAATTTAGCATATCTTTTATCAATCTTGCTAATCTGTTCTTTACTCAAGTACTTTATCTGATCTTCTTCTAAATACATACATTCATTAAGATATAATCGCTCCACCAAATCAGACTTCGTTCCTACATAGGGAATAATATAAGCCAATTGAGCCTGAGTCATCCCACCAAGCTGATAAAGCTCTTCCTCCTCAATTATTTTTTGAAGTATCCGCAAATCAGGTTGATGAATGATAGCAGGTTCTTTAGCAAGTTTAACTAAAACAGGATTAGTTAAAAAATTTTTTTGATTCTCCGTAAGGCAGTAAAATTGACCAATAGATATACTGTTAATAGCTACTGGATTTTTAAGTGACTGAATTGCTAATCTTGACCTAAGAAATCGTGCGTTTTCAGGAGCTCTTATATCTAATTTTTTAGCTGCATTTTCTCCAAATTTTTCAATCACTGATGGGGCATCTATTAAAGATCCTATTTGATCTTCAGTTAGATATTCCAATTGATCCGGACTTAATCCACATAACAACTCAACTCTTATAATTGCTTGTATTTTAGAAACATCTTTAAGCAACCTTACCTGATTTGGATGGATATGATTCACTTGCTCAAAAACAATGTGTTCAAAAAGCGACTCTGGGAGTCTTGCTATTTGCTCATGTGTTATTAAATATTGGACATTTTTAGGGGGCAGCAAATATACATCATCAGGATCAATCCTGCTAACATCGTCCGGAGATAGTGATCGAATCATCTCTCCGCGCGCACTTCGTTCTTCAACAAAAAAGCTAGTATTAGGAAGAGCCTTTGCTACTCCACTTGTAAATAAAGGATGCGTTTCTAATAACTTTTGTTGCGAATGGTTTCTATGAGATAAAACAGCAAACTTAATTAATTTTAACTTTCTATCCCTATTATCACTTAACCAAATCTTTGTTTCATCCGGATGCTTAATAAGGTAGGATACATTGCCTGCAAGCGCGTTAATTTGTATAAGTAAGCGCTGCTCTATAGGAGAGACCTCAATCTCCTTGTCTATAAGACTTACCCCACACTTATCTATTAAATAGACCTCTAGGCAATTATGAATAGTTAAATATCCTTTCCAGAAGAGGGCCTCATGCTCAGAAATTAAAAGAATTTTAGTCTTTAAGTCTCGGCATCGAATCAATAGCACAGCTGTTATTATTTTAGAACATGGATGAAAAAGGGGGAGCTGCTTTACAGTAACTTTTGCAAAATTTTCAGTTGCTAGAATATCAGGATCCATTAAACCAGAAAAATCTCTGATTGCCCCAATTTTGTCTTTAAATGGTTCTATAAAAAATTGACTCACTGCTTGAATAAATGGCTGACCTCTTCCTTGCCTAATATCTTGAATAGCACAGTCTGCAAGTTCAGGAGTCGATTCTCTTTGCTTAAATGGCGTACTTGCCTTAATGCTTTGAATTTGGAGTAAATCAACCTCACACTCCTCTTCCTGTTCAATCTCCATTGTCAGGCGGACTTCCTGCTGCATCGTTTGTCCAAGTGTAACTACTGCAGTCATTTGCATGCTCGGTAAAAAAAGAGATTTATCCACCTCCCTTAAAATTGAGGTTGATTTTTCACTAAAAACTCGGCTATCTCCGGACGGATAAATGCTTAAGAATTCAGTCTCCCTTCCATCCAATCTGTCTTGAAGCAATTTTCTTGTACTGCTTTCCTCTTGTTCTCTTGCAAACATAGTGATCGGATCATCCACCATATCATACATAATAATAGACCTAAAATCTCTAGCACAAGATGCGGCCCTTATAGGATCTCTAAGACTTTCATCTACAAGAACTTTTACCGCTTCACCTCTTGCAACCTGATCCACTCTTTGGCAAAAAGAGGGGTACATAACAGATCGTTTCTCATTAGCTAATGCCCTTAAAGAAAGTCCTATAATATCTGGCATAGTTAACCTTTCATTAATTCCCAATTTATCCAAAGTTCTTTGCGATAAAACTATTTCGACATCTTGAGTTGACGTATATTTTCTAAATCTTCCAATCGATTGAATAAATCTTGGATATGATAGAGTATCATCGATTATCATTGCGCCAACTGCATCTGCTGACATCGCAAGATCTGTTCCAGTTGTATGCCGCTCATCCATAAAAACAAAACAGTTCTCTGGCCTTAGCCCCTTCTCTTTTAAAGCAGACTCAGTCATCCCATTTAAATAAATTACTTGGTCGCTTCCCAAAGGCAGATAAGCAAGTAGATCAGGCAAGGCCGATTTATCTTCTCTTCCCGCCTCTCTTACCCCACCTTCCGGTTTTAAAATCTTTAATTCCCTAGAAAGATGAGGCCTTGCAAAAAATAAAACTCCTGTATATTTTCTAGGATTATTTAAGCGTAAACACTCTCTAATTTGACAAGCAGCATCATAATTACCTACATCTTTTAAAACTCCACTTGGATCTAAAATAGCACTTACTGGCTTTTCTTTTTCAAAAAGTGCAATGATGACTCTTTGCAAATCAAGTTTATCCATAATATGAATATGCGAATCCTCGAGAGTTGACCTGCTCAGCAAAGTAGCTGCATCTTCGCCCATGCCACCCAAATCGGAAATATAATGCTCATCAATATCTGAAAAAACTGTTTCTATATTCCAAGGTGATGCCGAAAAGGCTCTTGTTGAAGCAGCCATATTCATAAGTGCATGAGGTCCACTTGATAACCTATGTGTATGATACAATATAACTTCTTCCATCATTAATTCTTCAAGATCTAAAATATTTTGAAAAACACCTCTTGCTTTTTCACTATTAATTTTCTCTAATGCATAATCTAGTTTCTTAGGTACCCTAATATCACTTAAACACACACCTGTAATCTCAAGAAATTTTATAGCTTCAGGAGTATTATTGATGGGACATTTCAACATTCCAGCTCTTTTGATGGCTTTTTCTTTCATTATAAATGCAAATGTTTGTATCTGCTCTTTAGTTAGATCCGTTTGAAGCGCTGTCTGCATATGGTAACATGCTGATTCAATATGATAACCAAATTCATTGTCCTCAGCAGGCGTATCTACACCTTGATAGGGAATAACCTTAAAAGAAGCAGGATCTGTCGTTCTACCATAATCCCTTCCACAACT
This sequence comes from Chlamydia trachomatis, assembly GCA_945870925.1. GTDB lineage: Bacteria > Chlamydiota > Chlamydiia > Chlamydiales > 2-12-FULL-49-11 > VGMD01. The sequence continues at coordinate 15,587 of CAMBTZ010000006.1, forward strand.
TTTAGTTAATACAACAGGCAAAACATCTGTTAGAATGTGCTTAGCAAGGGCTAGCAGTTCGCTTTTTTTCGGGTCGCTTAACACAAGTTTATCAAAATCGCTCATAAACCCATGCTGAGCTGGGGTAAGAGGTTTTTTAAATTCACCACGCAAAAATTGAGAAAATTCAGGTTCCTTTAAAGTGATTTCATTAAAAAACAAGACAAGACTAGCAGCTATTTCCTTCATAACCCTATCTTTAAATAGATGAGGGGGCATTTCACTTTGGCAATTAGCAATTAAGTGAATGACTGAATCTTTCGAAAGAAGTAGCTCGTATATCTTTTTAATCACAAACCCTTTTTCAGCACTTAAGTTTAAAACAGATCCACTAGGAAGATTAACCTCTTTATGTGTATCTATCACAAGATCGATTTCATCAAAAATTGCATGCCCTTGAGATTTAATGATAGATAACAACTTGCCAAGAGTTTTAACTAAATAGATCTCATCTTTAGAACTTTTATCACTTAAATGCTGCAGCCTTGCTAGAAACTCCAATTCCAAAAGCTGCAAACTCTCTGGGCAAGCAATTATTGGGTATCCAAGTTCTATCGCATCCTTAAATTCCTTAGCAAAAATTTGGAGCTTTTTGGGGGTGATCGTTTCACGGTCAAAATCAAAAACAAACAATTTTTTATTAAATGTCTTTGCAAGTGTTGCTCTCAAAGATTTACTACACATAGCTAGTTGAGCTTTGGGAGTAACAAAAAGGCCAAACCCCCTCTCTCCTTCTTTTGTCTCTTTATTGGCAGCAAGCATTGAAAGAATTGTAGCAAATACCGACGTCTTCCCTTTTCCTGTTCGAAATTGAACAACCACTGTTTGATATGCAGCTTGATCTCCCTCAAGCATTCGCCTAATTAAACTAACCTGTTCAAGTGACAATCTAATATTCATTCCATGTTCAAACACGATTAAATAAGACTCTTTCAGAGGATCATAAGCTCTTGCGCTAGATAAACTATTATACAACCTTACTCTATTACCTTCAGAATCATCTTCTTTGCACGCTTGATAGAATTCCCCGATTCGAATCAAATGCTCTTCTTCTGTCTTTAATACTAAATAATTTGTTATTTCACGCATTAGAATCTCAATCTCGCCTGTTGTTAAAAGCGGATTTGCTTCTAAAAATAGCTCGCTCGATCCTCTAAAAAAAAGATAAATCGCATCACCCATGCTAAAGACCTTTTCAACACCTAACCCTCGTTTTAATAGCTTTTCTGATACATCAGGTCCGCTTACTTCATTTAATAGTTCACAAATTGCAGACTCCTTTAAAGAAGCTATCTCTCTTAAACGAATTATCTCACTAGATGCCCTTTCCATCTCTCTATCTGTATCAAAAGATACCAAAACCTCACTTCTCTGGCTTAGTCTTCGTTTTCCTTCCTCAAGATCCCTAACAAAAAGTTCATACTCTCTATCTACTCCTTTTCTCTCATCTTCAAAACACGAAGGGTGAGGGAAACTCTCTATAGCCCTTTGTTCAGGAAGCATTCTTTGGGTAAAAGAAGCTACAAGCCTTTCTCGATAAACACATTCAATAGGAACATCTATTGATGTTGGTAATTTCAATGAAGGTGGTTTGTATTTTGAAAAAAAATGGCGCCTAGTAGCATCTATAGTAAGACTACCTTCATCTCTTATAAGTGGAGTAAGTGTTTGAACTTTATTAACAAGTTTTATAGCAACATCTTTACACAAATTGACTAGACACTCTTTGATCAACTTTTTACGATCAACTAACTTAATATCAAACACATCAGCTGATTCATCTTCCATCCCTTTTAAATACGGAAGGTGATCCATAAATCTTTGATAAATTATCATATCAATCAGAACTTTAGTTCCTTGCAAAATGCTTAATTTAACATGATGCATAGCCTTTAATAAAAGAATAAATTGGATCCGCTCCATTCGGTCATAGGAACCAGGACTACTATTTAAATATATTAACTTGAGTTGTGTGTCTAGGTAAAAATCAAGATGGTCAAGTTGCTCTTTAGTAGTTGCTGATATAATGTAATCTACTAACTTCATGCGAGATTCAGTTAGAATTGTATTTGAAGGATCTAATAATGCAGACGGAATGAGAGGAAATCCTCTTTCTACAGTTATTCCAGCACTTCTCTTCATAGGTTTTATAATAATATTGCTGCAATCAATATCACTTAACAGCTCACTTTTTATAGATAGCGTTGCATCTTTAACTACGCGTCTGTATTTTGCATCAGGATCTCTAATCTCCTCCAGTCTAAAGCTCAAATCAAAGTCAATTGCAAGCTGCTCTTCAACTGCTGGTGGTATTCGTTGAGCCTTTGGCAGTCGAGAAAAATTCCGAAGATACCAAAGGTAAATACCTTTCATCCATTTTGGTTTTTCCTCTAAAAGAATATCCCTTGCAATGACAATTAAATGCGTTATTGCAGCTAAATTTTCTAAAGTGCCCTCATGATTACCTTCTAAAAAATTAGCTACAGAAAGTATGAGCTCCTTACAGACAGGCGATGTAAGGCTCTTTTGATCTAACTTCACAACCTCTTTTAAGAAAAGATCAAACCGCTTTTGCATTAGATGAATGATTGCAAGATAGAGCATTCCCTCTACTGATATCGGATTTGGACTTCTCGGACCATCCCTACGATATTCCATTAAATATAGAGTCCCATCAAGTGAAGAATACAAATCTCTCTTAGGAATTACCGGGACTATTTCTGTTGATAATGGAGACATTCCCTTTCCATAAGACCAATCCGTAACAGGAAGATAATAAATCTCCCTGCCATCTTCGTGAAAAAAACTAATAAATTGAGTAATTGATCCAAATGGAGAGCTCCTAGACCCTCGATCATCAATATAAAATCCCTTATGAATAGGATGCTCCCATCTCCTTTTATCTGGATCAAAGACCATAGAAAATTCATCACTTCCCCAAATATAAAGCGATGGTGCTTTAAAAATAATTAAACCATCACTGTCGCGCGTATGTATTTCAATAGAATCACTACTAATCAGTCCACCAAAAAGAGATTGCTCCTCACTAAATCTTCCAATCTTTGATTCGGCCACTCTATCATAGGCAGCATCACTAGAAATACCCACAGCCTCAGAAAAATCTTCTCTTCTAAAACCTCTGATTGTATTGTTGCTTTTGTCAATGAAATATAGATTTCTAAGAGCTAGAGTTTTAGGGACTATTCTCATAAGATCTTCAGGCCGCACAAACTGGATCCATCTCCCCTCGTAACTAAGCTCAAGGGAAGTTTCCCAATCACCTGGTTTTCTCTCAAAAAGAACTTTAAACTGAGTCTTTCCCACTTTAAAATGGAGATAAGCACCCTCTATACGAAATGCATCAATTCTCGGAAATCTTTTTACAAATGATTCCTCTTTTGTAAAACCAGGTAATTCCCCTTGACTCAAGATGCCCTTTTCAGTAGAAAGAACCCCTGATAATAAATCTATTCGATAAAAACCGGACTCCGATCTTTGCTGAATACAGGTTGGACATCCATCAATAGACTCAAAAGGCTTATCGGTGTCTATATCTACCCCTTCATCTTCAAATGCTTTTTTAGCAATTCTTAATAAAATTGAAGGATCAAGAATCACAAGGCTGTCAATTTCCTGATAATATTTCCCCTCTGCAACCTGCCTAAACCAAAGAGCGCCCTCTTCTTTCAACACCCCTTGTTCAATAGCTGTATACTTAAGCCAGCTTTGGAGAATGCACTCTGCTCTCTCAGGTGTTTCTGGAAGGGCTATACTAAAAAAATAGAGTTTGAGCATCTCAAATGTTTTTTGTTCTAGTTTCGACATATCAGCTTTTGCTTCTGTCAAATAGCTCACTACTTCTTCTAAACCATCAGCAAATAGAACCTTTCCGGTCAGCTCTTTATAAAAATTACCTGCCATTAAACAGACCCTAAGTATGTGGGTAATTGCCCTATGATTAGGGCGTCCATCGAGTGTATATTTTTTAAAATTCGAAATCGCAAGGCTGACAAACAATTTAAATTGCTTACGAAACGCTTCTTGTTTAAGTGCTTCTGCGAATGGAATTACAGATCCAAGCTCCTCACTTAAGAAAACTGTTTTAAGAAGTGCCATAGTAAAAAGGGAAGCAAGACGTGGATCAGCTAATTTCTCTAAATCTCTCCCAAAATGATGAATTAAATAGGTTGGTGCCATTAAAGGCTCTGACTGAGCGCAAACTAAACATTTTGCTAACTCCTCATCTAAAAACTTAAAACTAGTGTATTTAAGAATTGATTCTTCTTCAGTTGGAAGACCTGTTCTAGCCGAACTACTTTGAGTTATTACAAATTTTGTTACCGTCTCATCCTCTATTTGTAATCCTTTACTAAGTGAACCCTCCTTTACAGATGTAATTAATTGTTCATCCTGTAGTCGAAAGAAAATATGAAGCGCTGACATTTCTCCAAAGCACTCAAAAGAAGAATACTTTGGTGATTTGCTACCATCTAAAAAAAGGCCTCTTAATCCTAAACAAATAGATTCAATTAAAAGTTTTCCCGGATAACCAGGATCACTATCAGAAAAGTTATCAAATCTTCTTATTAAAAAATTAAAAACAACTCTATTAACAACCTTCCCATCATAGTTATAATTCTTTTTATCATCTTCAGACAACCCATCATACCACTCATAAGCCCATCTAACAATCGCTTGCTTGTGATCCCTTGCAAAATAGGAAAGATTATACCCCCTTTCAAGAGGAACAAGTCTCATATTTTCATCCTCAGAAATATAAGGAGCAAAATAGCTTTTTAAATCATCAAGCTCCCTTAAACACTTAGGATCTGTAAAAAAAACAAATCTATCTTTTAGCCAGGCGCCAGTAAAATCTTGAATTTTTTGCTTCTTAAGAAGGCCTCTATCTTTTTTAGCACTTATATCACATGCAAAATAGTGAGTGATTGCAAGTAATTTTAAACTTGCTAACCTGTGATAAGGATTTAAGGAAACTGAGAGCGTTTTTTGCAACTCATAGAGCATTGGTAAAATCGTAACATCGCTTGTAATATCCTCTAAACAATTTTCAGCAAGCTTAGTAACAGGAGGCAAGTTGATTACAAAATGAGCTAATATCTCAGAAAAACTTACCTCATCAACTCGAGTTTTTCCTCTAATAATCTGCTTTAAATATGAATAGAAAGTGCTACAGTTAGAAAAAACAGACTTTGCAGAAACTTTAGGAGGAGGGATATAAACGCTTTCTATTAAGACCGGTACCTGACAAATTCCATAAAAAGCCTCACTATCTACTTTGTCTGTTACTAGCTCTAATGAATAAGAAGCGCTAGCTGGCGCTTCATCAAGAATTTCCCTCTCCCTCTTTTCACACTCTTTTACAACCTGATAGCTTACAGCCGCTGCCTGATCAAATTCCACGCAAGCTTTATGCTTTTTAAGACGCATAGCACTATGAAATTGAAGCTCTCTTGCGCAATTATATAGAATCCGAAAATCAGCAGAATTGAGATCTTTTTCATTAAAAAAATTAACAGCGCACCTTGCTAAAGTCTGCATTCCCATCCAAGTTGAAAGCGATTTATACACTTCAATATCATCAAATTGAAAATGCAACCAAGCTAATAATGAACGCCACTGACACGTCCCCCCCTGTTGAATACGATAAAATCTTTTCTCCCTGTCGGATACACTCGATTTTCCAAAATGGGCAAAAGCTACTGATATAAAAGGATCTAAATCATCTAAAACTGTTCTGTCATCCTTAACACCTAATAAAAGTTCTAGCCAAGCAGTTCCATTATTACCAATTAAAATCTTATCTTCCGGAATATTTAAGAAGTTAATCCGCGTCATTTTAGTATCTAAAGGAGATTTTTTCTCTACCGAATGACTTTCACCTTCACCTGCAGCATCATAAATATGAACATCATAATTAGCTCCTGCACTGCTTCTCTCTTTGCATATAATCTCAATTATTACTGAATGATTTACAAACCCAACAAACAGCAATATTTTTTCATAAGCATTAAGACCCTTAATTTTAGACGCATAATCAATAGCTCTAACCTGTAGAGTCTCCGTAAGAGCTTGACTACTTACATTTATTATATGTTGAAGATTCGCTAATTGATCACAAACCTCAG
>CAMBTZ010000007.1 GCA_945870925.1 Chlamydia trachomatis
GAAGCATAGGCAGTCTTTCCACCTTACAATCTCGTGGCAGATACCCCTGAAATACAAACTGCTGAGATTCTAACCCACAAAGCATCAATGCTAAGAATATAGAACAAGGACCTGGAATTGCAACCACATCAATATTTTTATCTTTGGCGCCATAAACTAATTTTGCTCCGGGATCTGCGATACATGGCAAGCCAACATCTGCAATTATCCCCCACTTCTCACCTTTTAATAATGGCTGTAAAAGCGTTACAAAGTTTGTCGTATCTTTGTCTAAAACTTCCATCGGTTTTGTTTTAAGTTTTTCAAAATCAAAATGCTTTAAATAGACTCTCGCCTCTTTTGGATGCTCTACAAAAAAGCCGTCCATTTGATTAACTATCTCTTCTAGTCCGCTTACAAAACTAAGTTTTGGATCAGCTTCCGGATGAAGCAAATTCGGTAGTAGGTAAAGTGTCATAATGAATCACCAATAAATCCCATAAAAGTGTTGGATCGAAGGAGCTGGATTTAGCTTTCACTTCCCACTCAAATAAGAATAGGAGTCTGTCTATAAAATAAATAGGCCCCACTTTCTTACAAAACGGAAGATAGATGTCGATTTGATTTTTTCGCAAAGAGGGCATCTGGCCCGATCTACAAATCTGAATCCCTAAATAAATATGGTGGCGCACAAGGGCAATCAAGGCTAAAACTTCCGAGAGATCTTTAAACTCTTGCCTTTTTACACCTTTGCATTTCCAAACCAAAGCTTCTGCTATTTGCCAAGCTGTCACTTCTTTTTCTTGTTTAGTAATTTCTTCAATATCTCTTTCTTCTATTGTTTTTCTTTCGCCTATATATAAAATAAGCTTTTCTACTTCATTTTTTAGCGCCGAAAAATCAGCTCCGATTTGCTCAAATAAACGATTAGCTACAAATTGCGAAATGGTCTTTCGTCCCTGTTTTGCTATCCTTTGAATTTCATCTACAAGCCGGTCTTTTTTCTCCCATGGCTTTTCTGCTGCCAAATCAAGACAGACAACTTCATTTTCTATCTCTTTATAAAAAGATGAAGTACATTTTTCTCCTGAATAGACAACAGTGACATCTTTAGAGATCCCTTTCAACCCTTTTTCAACCTCTAAATGAACAAGTCTCTCTTCTGAGAAAAGCCCCATCTCTAAACCTTCTTCGCCACTGCTAAAACTAAGCTTCGGTTTATAATAGTTGAGAAACTTAAAAAGCTTATTCACATAAAATTTTCTTTCATAGGGGTCTTGAACCAAAATCAGGTAGATCTTAGAGAATTTATCAGGAGCTGCTTCCTTAAGCTGCTTTTCGAATGCAGCTACACTTTTTAACTTCATAAAGAAACTATAACACCTCGATTACCTTATCTTGAAGAATAATCTGATTCTTTATACACTCTTTAAAAATTCAAGGAATTATTCAACATGTCAACCTCTACTTCACTAATCGATAGTTTTATACATGACTATGGAGACGATGTCACCTGTCTACCTTGTATTGACCCTATTAGACTTCCTTGTGGACACCTCATTTCCAATAAGTACATTAGTATTTTGAGAGAAACCGGAGGTTTTTTCTGCCCAAAACGTCATCTCTCTATTAAAGAAGCATCCTTTTCTCCCGATCAAACAGAAAAGCTTCCCCATATAAATGTATATATAGAACAGTTTGTTCAAAAAAATAGAACTGCTTTTTGTGAAAGTTATGAGACGATAAAAGCACGCTCTGACAAATTTTATGAAAATTATTTTGAACATATTCGTAATTTTAGTGAAATTGAATTAGGTTTATCTCATTTTACAGGTAGGCTTACCCATTTTAAAATCAATAAATTAGAGTTTTATTCCACATCTTCAGAAGGGGCAATACCATCTATATTGCTAAAAATAAACGGCATAACAAAAATACTCCCACTTCCTGATCATCTTGCTCTACATATTCATAGTCTTGCAAAATTAATAGGCCCTTTTTCTATTTCCTCAGAAGCTGGACTAGATGGTATTCAAAAAAAAATGATCCGAAGATTACCCAACCATTCTACAAGAATTATTTGGCAGAAAACTTTTTATAATCCTAAACCTAAAGAGAATAAAAAACTAATTTTTGCCTTCTTGCTAGTAACTCTCATTGTCGCCTATTATTTAGCTAATAAAGCAAGAGGGTACTATGGAAAATAAGAGATTAGACGGAAAAATAGCTGTAATAATTGGTGTCGGTGATGATCAAGGATATGGCTGGGCTATTGCTCATGCCCTTGCAAATGAAGGGGCTAAAATCATTATTGGAACATGGACCCCCATCATGAAAATTTTTCAAATGTCTTGGGATTCCGGGAAATTTGATGAATCACGGAAACTGTCTAACGGCTCGTTAATGCACATTGAAAAAGTTTACTCAATTGATGCTATGTATGATACTCCAGAAGCCGTTCCTGAAGAGACTAAAACTAACAAACGTTACCAAGGATCAACCGGTTATACAGTCTCTGAAGTAGCAAAATCAATTGAGACCGATTTTGGGAAAATTGATATCCTTGTTCACTCTCTAGCAAACGGTCCTGAAGTTAAAAAACCCTTACTTGAAACCTCCAGAGAAGGCTACCTTTCAGCAGTCAGTTCTTCCTCCTACTCATTTGTCAGCCTTATTAAATATTTCGGACCCCTTATAAAGAGCGGCGGCTCAGCACTTAATCTTACTTATATTGCCTCAAACAGAGTTGTCCCCGGTTATGGAGGCGGAATGAGCTCTGCAAAAGCAGCCCTTGAAAGCGACACAAGAACACTCGCCTTTGAAGCTGGTAGAAAATGGAAAATTCGGATCAATTCGATCTCTGCTGGCCCTTTAGCAAGTCGTGCTGCAAAAGCGATAGGATTTATTGAAAAAATGATCAACTACTCACATGAAAATGCCCCTCTCCAAAAAGATCTAACATCATCTGAAATCGGTTTTGCTGCAACTTTCCTCCTTTCACCAGAAGCCTCTGCTATTACAGGAGTAGTATTGTTTGTTGACAACGGTCTTCATGCCATGGCCACCTCAACTGATAGCCCTGCTATTATTTAAGAACCTGTCCTAAGAAGTTCTATTTTTTTGATCCAAATGCCTGTTTAGCAATAGCTCCTATAGTGCCGGGTTTTAATTCTCTGTGATTTGGAATAGGAAACGTTCTGCCATCAGGCATTTGATAAACAGCATGCCTTCCTGTTCGAACACGATGTGCGCCGAGACTTTTGAGATAAGCGATAATATCATCACTTTTTCTATAAGATCGTAATTGTAAAATTTGATCTTGTTCTTCTGCTGTTATTGAAATTCCACTAGAGGGACTAGGTTCTCTTACCTCAGAAGAGCTGCTAACAGAAGCATCTACCGCTCCTGCTGCTAGTTCCATCATGCTAGGGGAGTGTCTTTTACCTGAACTACTAGCTGCGGCCGTTGGAAGCGACCCTAGTCTTGGATCGGCTTGAGGTTTTGATTTTTTACCCTCTTTGATTATTTCTAGCTCATCTAAAAAGTCCTGAATCGAATGAGCCTCAAACTTTTCTAAGGGGGCGAAAAAATCAGAAAGAGTTTCCAAGAGTTCCCCTGTAATAATTATATTTTCTAAAGTAGAAGAAGCACTTAACCAATTTAAAATCTCTGTAGCTTCCCTAGAACTCTGTCTTTGCAACTCTTTAAATTCATTTTTAACTTTATCTAAAAATCCTCTAATTTTTTCGTATGAGTTTTGCGCATCCTGAAAAACATAAAGCCTTGTTGTCAAGCCAATAAGCGCGCTACATTCTACTGATCCTGTGTTGCTCGCCTTTTCGATAAACGCATGTGCAATCGGAATAAATTTATCCATGCACTCCCTTAATTTTATAAGCTGAATGGGACTCTTTAAAAAAAGATCGTGTACTAATCTAGCTTGTTTAGAAACCCTACCAATATTCATGATTGCTAGCCTTTCCGGAGGCTCATAAGATGCACACTGATCCATTAAAACCAAAAGATCGGTTAATTTAACTAGCGAAAATGGATACTTGCCGGCATCTGAAGTGCGTCTTGCTAAAAATGCAAATTGACCTGCAAGAGTGGACATAATATCTTGGTATGAAAAAAGATCTAAATTTATATTTGAGAGAGTGCGCAAAAATGCCGTTGTTGTTTTTTCAACAGGGCCATATCCACCCATCATTTCTGTAGCTTGAAAGAAAGTAATCTTTCTTTCGATAAGACCTCTTCTTACAGCTCCGGTCGGATATTTAATCTGAAGTGTACTTATTATTTCGCAATATAACTGACTTAAATTGATAAGCTTTTTTAACACACCTTTAAATCCAACTTTTGAAAGATCTTTTTCTATTAAGATCAACTCCTCTTCCAAAAATGGACAACCGATTAAAGCAGCCTTCTTTTCCCTCCAAATAGCTCTAAATTGGAGAAACATATTTATACGCGCGCACGTAGATGAAAGATCTAAAGGAATTTGGTTTTTAAAAATTAGCCCGAGCGGCGCCTCCATAAGCCAGTACATATTGCTATCTGTTTCCCAGCATTCCCTCATAATCTGTAAAAGATCATTTATCTTATTTTTTAAACCCGCTGCAATTATCAAAGAATCGTCTGTCCTCCCTGCCTTAATAACAAAATCAAGAGTATCTATTGATCCAATAGCTGCATTTAAAACTTTTTGACAAGATGCTATAGAAGATCTGCTTGATTCCATGCATTCAATCTCACTCTCTTTTATCGTTGACCAAGCAACACCTTGACCATTAACCTCAATGTAAGATAAGTTTTTGAAAAACCAGTGCACAACAACAAATCTCACATCATTTAGTAGACTTTGAATTTTAGCACTTTGATTGAAATTTTCTCTTGTTAGATCCTCAAGCTGGCACATAATCAGATGAAATTCATTTACAACAACATCTATTGGCGTAACAACACCTACTAACGGATACCTCTTAACGCCTTCAGAGATTATGTTAAAAAATCGTTCTGATATTGTTGTTCTATGTAAAAATGTAGTTTTAAGCTCATCTGATATAAAAATCTCAACAATTCCATCCCCTCTCTTCATTAAAACGCCATTATAAAGCAGAGGATTTTCCTCAAATCTTTCTCTTGACATAAGAGATTCAGTATCTGGTATAGCAGGAGGCAACCCCCAAGAAAAAGGTAAGTAATTTTTCAACGCACATACTAGACTATCCATAACTAACCTCTAATAAAATTTCCGTATAGTTATACCATGCATACTCCTATTATGTCATTCCAGAATTGAAATTTTTTATAGAAATATTTCTATAATGCTGTCATTGCCCCTAGACGAAAAAAGAAAAAAAGGCGATAAGATACCTATGAAGTGGCTATTTTTTATTCTTTTTCCTATGCTGGTCTTTGCAGTCGATGAACCTTCTCCGCCCCTCTTAGATTCTGAACAGGTTATGGAAGAGACCGCCCCTCATGATGTATCCTCAGACATGTATCAGAAACAATTCTATCGAACCTTTATATTGATCCTCATTATAGTAGTAGGCTCTTTTGCCCTTATTTGGGTTATGCGCAAGTATTCAAAAGACCGACCCTTTCAAGTGAATCATAAAAAAAATATAAAAATACTAGAACGAAGACAAATTAGCCCTAACACCTTTCTCTATCATTTACAAATTGGTAATAAGCAGGTTGTCATCTCGGAGTCTAAGTACGAGGTGAAAGTGATTGCCAATCTTGACTGGGATGAATCCGATCCCTCTGTATAATCACTTTAAATCTCTAAAATAATATTTAAGGGATTGAAATTTAAGGTCATTTCGTGCGAAACTGGTGGAAGCTAAGTGGAGGACAAACCTTATGGCAGAAACAAACATCTATCTAGAAAATATTAAATTATTAGATGCTTACAATAGTTTTCATATAAGCGAACTTGAACGTCTTCAAGGAGAAGAAGCTTTTATTGAAGAGGAATCAGGTTTATTTAACTATTTTATGGAAGAGCTCCAAAAAATTGAGATGGCAGCTAAAAAAGATAATAAGAATGAAATTCAACTTTCTGAAGAAATGCAACAAAAGATACGAGAATTTCAAACCATATATTGGCCTCGAATTTCAGAAAGACACAAGGGCGCTATACCTGAACATAGAAATCCTTTTCCTGATTATGCCTGTTCAGCCAAAATTAAAGTTTCAGATATTACTGAAATTAAAGGAAGATTAGCCTATTTAGCTAATCAGCAAGATCACACTCTTAGCAAGCACGCAAGACAATATCAACGTATTATTAATGATGACTATCACTGCACAAACATGATGACCCATCAAAATACGAGAGATCCTATGATTAAAAAATGCATAGATAATCAAAAAGTACACTAGGTAAATATGTCACTTTCAAAGGAAATTCTCCACTCCCCTGATATCGAAGAAGTTTTGAAATCATTGCAAAGCAAGCTTGATACAAACGGAGGGCTTTTGCCAAGTGAATTTGAAGAAGAAGACATAACACTCCTTTATGAGCTAGCCTATAACCTCTATCAAGGGAACGACTATTCACAAGCAGGAGATATCTTCCAAAGACTTGTTATTGCAAAACCATTTGAACCTAGATATTGGCAAGCATTTGCATCTTGCTTGCACGTTCAAAAAAAATATCAAGAAGCTCTAGTCCCATGGAGCATGTGGTGCCTTATTGACGAAGAGAATCCTTTCCCACACTTTCATGCAGCTGAATCTCTTTTTTCTCTCGGCGATATAAATGAAGGTCTAAAAGCATTAAAAGCAGCTGAGAATCGTGACGAAAAAGGGGTGTTAAAAGACAAAATAGATGGGCTACGCCTGGCTTGGAGAGATTATGCCTAGAATTGAAATCGTAGAAGATATATCACCACCAATTGTTCAACCTCCATTTGTTCAAACACCTTTTTATACTACACCCATTCGACACGAACCAACCTATTGCCTTCTCCCACCCCCCCTCTTTCAAAACAACACCCCATCTAAACCCGAATTAGTTCATCCGGAAATGTTTAAAATTAAAGCAAATTCAGTTTTTTCGATAATTTCCAAGTTTTTAGACAGAGTTCAGTCTATTGAAGGGATCTACTTTGAAATGCTTGATAGAGAAATGAGTCAAACTCATGAAACTGTTTCGACTAATATAGAAAAACACATGAGTCACCAAAATGAAATTCAAAAAGCTACAGAATCAAGTGATTATTGGGATTTTTTAAGAAAAATCGCGGTCTGTCTTCTTGGAGCTGCATCAATTGTTCTTGGCGCCACTCTACTTACACCAGACGCTACGGCTTTAGCAATTGTAGCTGGGTCATCTCTGATACTTTCCGGTGGAATCTCTATTTTAGGAAACGTTCTTTGTGATATGCGCTCACACCCCCAACTATCTACTGCATTAATGGTTGCAGGCGGCGGATTTGCTCTTATTGGAGGCATTTCAAGTGCAATTATGGGGGTTACTACCCTTACAAATGTTTTAGGAAAGGTGGTTGTAGCCGGACTAAGCGTCGTAACTAGCAGCGCTCAGATTGCTAAGGAATCTTTTGAATGGAAACTCTCAAATATGAAGGCGTCCTACACACAGATACAAAAAGCTAGCGAAACTTGTAAAGAACGCTACCGTACAATGGAAAAAGATTTAAGCACTTATGAGGAAGATTTATCAAGAGCTACAGAGAGTTGTATTTCTGCACAACTTCATCATCAAGCTGCAATTAGAAAAATCACAGCAAGATCAGGCGCCATAGGTGCTGCCTAAAAAATAATAAGGAGATAATTATGACTAGAAGCATTTCCAGCCAAATGGACTCTATTCGAGACCAACATAGTGCTTGTATAAAAAGACAAGACGCCTGTTTTCGAACACTTCGTGACGGCAATATGAATGAACTTAGAGACGTTTACGGCGAATTAAATGATGCCCATAAAGCACAAGCCTGGGGACATTTAATTGGAATTTTTGGATCTTTTTGCTCGATTTTTGCCTCCGGTTTTGGAGAGCATGATAAATTTGGAAATGGACTAAGAGCAGTCGGGGCAACTATTGACAAATCGGCAGGATTTAAAAATAAATTAGACGATACAGACATTGTGCGCTATCAGGGTCTTTTAGAACAGATTCGTAAGGAACTTGAAAATACTGAGAGTGAAAATCGAGAGCTTATACAAATGCTCCATGAAATTGAACGGATGCTCGATGATGCTAAATCAAAAGCAGAACGTAATCTTTCTACACCATTTGATAAAGCAAGTGGATAAGTGCTTGCCTAATTTATAATAAATTCTTACTATCCGGAAAAGGGAGTCTCTTTTCCGGTTATGCTTGCGCTATTAAGTCAGTTTAAATTCCTTACATCCATTGGCGAATACGCCTCCTTTGTCGCAACCTCATTTATCACTATTTTTCGAAGACTTCCTAGATGGTCTCTTTTAAGGGAACAGCTTTATTCAGAGGGTGTTCTCTCCCTTACAGTTGTCTCATTAACAGGATTCAGCACTGGGCTTGTTCTTGCAACACAATCGTATTATCAGCTTAATAATAAGGGTCTTGTTGGAGTTACAGGCTTAATGGTTGCTAAAGCCATGTTAACAGAACTTGGCCCTGTATTAACTGCTTTTATGTTTGTTGGTCGAATAGGAGCCTCTATAACAGCAGAACTTGCTACAATGAAAGTAACAGAACAAGTTGACGCAATGATTTCAATGGCAGTTGATCCACAAAGATATCTTGTTTCACCAAGACTGATTGCAGGCATAATTATGCTCCCCCTACTAACAGTCTACAGTGTTGTTTTGGGGGTATTTGGTGGATATCTAATTGCAGTGCAATTTTTTGGATTAGCACCCACAACATTTTGGGATCCTATCCCAATTTATGTAGAACCGTTTGATTTTTGGATTGGTTTTATTAAATCTTTTGTTTTTTCGCTTTTATCAGTCACTATCTGTTGTTATAAAGGGATGATGACAACAGGCGGCGCTAAAGATGTTGGTGAATCAACTACAAAAGCTGTCGTTCTTTGTTATGTTATGATACTAATACTTAACTTTCTATTAACTCTCTCTCTCAATGTTATGAGAACTGAAATCATAAGGTGGTTTTCATGATTGTAATGAAAGATGTCTACAAATCATTTAACGGGAATAAAGTATTAAGAGGACTGAATTTAGAAATCCCTGATGGCGAGATTTTTGTCCTTCTTGGAAAATCAGGTTCAGGAAAAAGTGTTATTTTAAAACATCTTATGGGACTTATGAAGCCCGATCAAGGTGAAGTACTAATTGACAATGATGACATGTCAAAACTTTATGGATTAAAGCTCTATGAAAAATTGATGGATGTTGGGATGATTTTTCAAATGGGCGCGCTTTTTGATTCAATGACGGTAGCGCAAAATGTGGGCTTTTATTTAAAGGAACACCAAATCCGTGGTGGTAAAAAAATTGCAACCTCAGATATTAAGAAATTTGTGGAAGAGTCTTTAGAAAAAGTTGGATTAAAAGGGACAGAATCGCTCTATCCAGCAAGTTTATCAGGAGGGATGCGAAAAAGAGCATCGATTGCAAGATGTGTTGTCTATAAACCTAAATATCTTTTTTATGATGAGCCTACAACCGGATTAGATCCAATAACATCACAAACCATTGCAAAATTAATCGTAGAACAGCAAAACGAATTAAAAGGGACTACATTAGTAGTGTCACATGATATCGTAACAACTCTTGGAATGGCTCATAAGATCGCTCTCATTGAAGAAGGAAAGATTGAAATTGTAGCTACCCCAATTGAATTTATGAAGCATAAACACCCTACCATTAAAATTTTTAACGAAATGATCGGTGGAGATTTAAGTTTAATCGGGAAGTACAGAAATGGCTAATCAACTAAAAAACATGCTCATCGGTCTTTTTGTGATCATCGCAAGCTTTTTAATTGTAGGGATTATACTTTTTATAAAACCAACAGTTGGTGATGGAAAGCAAATCCTTAAAGTGAGATTTAGCAATATCAATGGAATTAATATTGGGACTCCAGTTACCTATGCCGGAAAAACAATTGGAGAAGTTGGCGATATCAATCAAGTAACTGCTGCTAGACAACAGGTAGTAAATCAATATGGCCAAGTCTACCCCTATCTTCTAACCTTAAAAGTAGATTCTAATTATACAATTTTTTCAACTGATGAGATCACGGTACAAACACAAGGATTACTCGGGGAAAAATACGTATCGATTATTCCGAAACCTTTAAAAGCCGGGCAAATAACTCATGTTATTACTTCAAAAGATCTTATATATGCCGACGCAAATGATTTATTAGAAAGTGCGATGAATGAAATTTCAGTCCTCTCTCAAAAAGTTGAAGAAGCACTTAATGTTATGATTGACTGGATACATAAATATGGCGATACACTGGGATCAGCCATTCATTCTGTTGATATTACAATAACAGAGGCTGGAAAAACTTTAAAAAACTTCAATGACTTAGGTATTGTTTATAACGTTAAAGATGCCGTTAAAAATTTTGCAAACACATTTTCACAGGTCGACCAAACATTCTCTCAACTAAGAAGAGATGCATTTTTTGAAAACTTGTCTGGAATTGCTTCAAATGTCCATCATGTTACAGAAAATATTCGTGATGGAAAAGGTACTCTTGGAAAAATCATTGAGGATGACGGCCTCTACCTTCAAGTCAACGCATTGATGACAAAAGCAAACACATTAATTACTGATATCAATCAATATGGACTGCTTTTTCAATACGATCATCAATGGCAACGAAGTAGAGCTAAACTCATGAATGAAACTGGTCGAATTAAAGATGCCAAAGCGTTTCAAGCTTATATGGATAGTCAGGTAAACCAAATCAATATGACACTTGAAAGGATGTCTCTTCTTACAAATAGACTTTCAACTGAAGAACTTGCCGACAATCCTAAATTCCGTAAAAAATTTAGTGAATTGATGCAGCAACTTGGTAGCATTCAAGATAATATAAAACTCTATAATCAAGAGCTTTTCGACATGCAAACAGGAGTTTCTTGTGAATAAAACAGAGCGCATAGAAAAAGGGTCGCTATTAATTGCCACACCTAATGTTTCAGACCCCCTATATAAGCAAAGTGTTGTATTAATTTGTGAATATACAAGCTACGGATCATTTGGCCTTATCCTTAACAAACCCTATCTATCCGAACCAAAAGAGGCTACTGTTGAAATGGATGAAATCCTCCATTTAAAAGAGTCCCTACGTATCGGCGGAACTATGCAACAAAACCAATTAATGCTACTTCATGCTTCTAAAAGACACCG
This sequence comes from Chlamydia trachomatis, assembly GCA_945870925.1. GTDB lineage: Bacteria > Chlamydiota > Chlamydiia > Chlamydiales > 2-12-FULL-49-11 > VGMD01. The sequence goes on from CAMBTZ010000007.1 coordinate 11,326, forward strand.
CGATCAAACTTTAAGGGTTGCTGATGGCGTCTATCTTGGCGGTGACTTCCCATTCCTTCAAGAACTCATAAAAGATGAGCCGGACTCAAGCCTTCTCATATGCTTTGGTTATACAGGCTGGACTGCCGGCGAACTAGAAAAACAACTAGAAGACGGCCTTTGGTATATTTCACCCGCTTCTAAATCCCTCATATTTGACATTCCGTGTGAAAAACTGTGGAAAGAAATTCTTGTTTCTATGGGCGGTGACTACAAAAACATCTCTATGATACCAAGCGACCTAACACTTAATTAACAAATTCTTTACAAAATCTCTTTACGATATTTAAATAAAAAAACTATAATTCACACCGTACTAATAAAAAAACCAGAGGAGATTATAATGGATTGTCTAGTCTTAGACGTAAATAAAGATTCCGCATTAAGACTTATGCAAATAGATACAAGTGCTACATATGGTATTTATCAAGCATTTGAATATAAAAAAACAGATACAACTCTCTTTGAAGCTCATAAACCTCGATTATTGACAGAACATCATGCACTACAAACTATATTCAATGAAATACGAGATCAATTCTTAACAACTTCTTGTGATAAAACTATTGCAACACTCTTAGAAACTACAGAAAATAAAATCAAATCTATGAAAGTAGTTTTAGGTGAAAGCTCAACAAGTTCTACAACAGCAAACCTTGCCTTGAGTCTATTATGGGGAATAGTTAAATCCGATGCAATTTCAACAGCAGAAGCACCTATATTAGAATGCATTTCACCTATAGATGAAATTATTACAACAAAATCACTAAATTATAACTCATTAGTCTCTAACTTATTAGATTCATGGAAGTCAATCAAGCCCTTTTATAAAAGAGACATTGATCTAATTTTAGTAGCAACCTTAAATTCTTCAGATTCAGAAGCTAGACACATGAGTAACTTATCTGCTTGTAAACAATCTACTATAGAATTAAAAAGCTTTCTTAAATCCGCAAGTCTTGCAAATGATCGCATTCAAAAATCCCTTGCTTTCTGGCATGACATTTCTACTAACCCTGATTCAGAAATAACTCCTGTAGCCGAAATAAAAATAAAACAAAGACAAGAGATTCTCAAAAAAATGAACCTCTTACTAGGTCGGGTCTCCGCTCTATCAAATCTATATGATGAAACAATTCAAGTTTATGAAAATGCCGTTATTTCTCAAAAAATAGCTCTATTACAAAAACCGATTTTTTGCCTAAAAGATCATCCCGAGCCTCAGGCTGAATCTGCACCTGAAATAGCTCCAGCTCAAGCTGCCACTCAACTGCCAGCTGTTGCGGCAAGTTCAGGGTGGACCTTTTTTGGCTTATTTGGTAAATAGATATTAATCCTCTAATTTGCGGGAGGAACCGCTTTATTTTCTATGCCCCAAGTATTAGGAAATAGCTTAAGTACTCCCGCCCCTTCTACATTATAATTTTAATAAAACCTTTCAGGAGACCTGATGTCCAGCCCAACCCCAGCAGCTTTTTCATTATCAACAAGTCAAGACGCAACTCTGCATCTACTTAAACTATTAGAAGGAATAAAATCAGCAGCTACCTACTGTACTTATCAAGCGATCCAAGCAAGTGAAATAAGTGATGATTTATATTTGGCACGCGAAGAAAAGCTCCATCTACATCGAAACGATCTTGTTGATGCATGGAGGAAAATAGCAGATCGGATTGATCACCCCTTAGTAAAAGAGCGAATTAACGACACATCTCGAGAACTCAGCCTTCTTTGCAAAACATTGGATAACAAAGGAAAAGCCTCCACTTCAGACAAAGCATTCCTAGGTGCTGCAGCTATTGCCTCAAGATTTTCATTTGGAAGCTTTTTAACCAGCTGGGTTGGCGAAGATACACTAGCGCCTACCAAAAAAGAGTTCCCACCACTATTTGTTCTAGCCTCCAAAAAACCTAAATCATTCACTAAATGGCACTTTGACCACCTAGAAACACCCGCCAGCACTAAGCCCCTAATAATTACACCCATTCCAGAACTCCCCCTCTTTGATCTCACTCCAAACGAAAATAAAGACGAACTCTTTACCGGAATTTGTACCTATTGGAAACAACTAAAACCAATTGCCTTCGAAAATATCCATTCCATTTTACAAGAAAAAATTAGAACAACTTTTATTATCCACACTAGATACATCCGAACCGAAGCTGAATGGAAAAACCAAACAGATAATCTTGCCCTAGCAGAAAAATCACTCCCCCTTCTTGAAAGCTTTCAAAACACAGTAATCAAAACTACCGATCTGTTTCATAGCGCCTACCTTCAATGGTACACAATATCCAGATTTGAATCTATCGGACTTGAAACAAACCGCAAAGCCTCCGTCATAGCAGACACCTACAGCAACAACTTCCTAAAACTCGCCTCCATAAAAATAAGACTTATTTCTCTAACAAAACTCTATTTCGACCGCACCCGCCGTCTAAAAGAAGAACTCTCTAAAAGCTAACACGTTACACAATAATTTATCATTCTCTTATACTTCATTATATATAAATAAACTTAAATAATAATTGGAGAAAAAATATGTCAATCTGTTTTTCCGGAACCTCAAGTTGCCCGTTTATCCAACGCTGGAATAATACATCTGAATATACATTAACAATCACCGGAGGAACACCCTGTACTGGCGAGCCTTTAAGTCCTCCAATTGGCACTTCAATCGGTCCAAAAAACGCAGCTGTCTACGCATTTTTTAGCCAATTAGATGTAACGATTACAAGTAGTGATGGTACAATTGTGGGAATAGCAAATGTGAGTATCAGCACACAAAGCGGCAACACAATCATTCTTGACGCTAATGGCTTTATAACAGCAAATTATAATGGTAACAACTCTTCTTATTCTGGATCAACTTGTGAGTACTATTGGAATTACCTTGATATAAGCGTGAACGTTGCCCCCTCTTTTCTTACTAATGCAGGATGGAATAATGGTCTTAAAAATTCATCTTCTACTTTAATTGCAGGTCAAAACTATTGGGGTGTTGATTATGGAGCTGATAGATGGGAAGTATCGACACTCAATGATAATGCGATCTACCAAACAACAGATCCAAATATGTATGGAGGGGCCGGAAGTAGAGCATTTGCATTTAATCTCCTTACCGGAGATCCTGATTATAAAACAGATGCTATCTCTGGTGTCGCACTCGATGGACTTTGGCAGATCGATATTAAAATAGGTTCAAACGGAAATGATGGCTTTGTAGAGACTTTTTATCTTGCTGAAAGGTTTAACCTAACCCCTGGAGTTTCAAATTATTATGACGGTAATGGCGGCGGTCAAAAACAGTTTAGCAGAGAAATTGATATCATGGAGACTCATTGGCAACCATCGGGTCCGCAAGTCAATTGTGAATATATTGAGGGTGCTGATCAGTATTGGAATAATAATTTGTATCAATCTGTACAAATGGGAAAATGGTCAGATGTTGGTGGCGCTCCAACATCTGACTTTATAACTTTTGGGGCCTTAATTAGAGGCGCAAGCCTTTGGATTTATGCCTACAAACCTGATGGAACTCAATGGTATGTAACTGCTGAAATTCCTAATAATAATAGTTCATATGTACAAAAAGGGCCTTTTGTTCCTTATATTGGAACATGGAAAAGTTTAAATGCCACTACATATAGCGAGTTTAACACTGGTTATAAAAATTTCGTATATTTAGCTGCAGACGACACTAAAATTGCTTTATTTAACCCACTTAATAATCCAGAAAATTTTGGACCTATATTATATGCTCCGTCGCTTTGAGGACAAAAACAAAGAAACTTAAGTCTTTTTTATGCTATTTATAACCAAGTTCCTTAATGATTTTGGTTCGGTTAGTTTCGAGTTCGGCGCTTAGGACGGAGAGCATGCTGATGCCGCGGCTCATAGTTCGGGTGTCGACGGTACGTTCGCGGATGAGGAATGCGGGGAGAAAGATGGATTCTAGAAAGAGTTCTTTTTCCCCTTCTTTCCAATCTGATCCGATGGAGATGAGTTTTATAAAGGCGTAGAAACTTGCGATGGCTATAGCGGAGGTATCGATACTGTCTTTTGCGCAAAACATGACGTAATCAGCTCCTGTGAGCTGGATGAATTTCAAAATTAAGAAATTGTAGAAAATTTCGATGAAATCGAGTCTATTTTTTCTAGAAAGATCCTCTTTATTTGCAAAGAATCTAAGATGGATCCATTCAATTGACTCTTTCATATATGTTAGAGAGCCGTCTTTTTCATACTCTTTTGGGAAGTAGTAGCCACAACTTTCACCACTTTTCACTTGATCCAAAAGGGTTTTTTTAAATTCTTTTGCACTTGAAATTTTTAGGTATTCATCTGATTGAGCATAATATTCAGTCTCTTTTGGGAGCGTAATGACATCAAGATATTTAGTAATTTCAGCCTCTTTTTGAAACTCTTCTAAGACGTGCGATCTAGCAAACTCTTTCCACGAAGTTCTATCTTGAAAATTTATGAGGAGGAATTTCTTTTTTTCAGTTTTTGCATAACGGAGACACCCTAGAAATTCTCCTATTACTGTTGATTTATCAATTTGTTTTTGAATAATTGGGGCGGCAGATAAAATAAGACCGACCTCTTTTTTACCTATGTCAAACGATCCCAAAAAGGATGGCATATCATCTTGCATGTAAGGATCAAATCCGTTAATTTCATCTCCATGGAGAATATCGATCACTTTAAAAAGCGGTCCACTTGGGAATTTTTTAAGTTCATTATAAAGAGATTCATGATCATCAAGGACTTGATTCCATAAAGATAGAGAAGGAAGCATTCCCTTTTTCTGTTCCCTTCCAATTACTCTACTTAAAAGAGAGAGTGCATCGCTGTAATCAGGTTTGAACATATAGAGAAAAAAGCAGAGCTTATGAACTAAGTGAAGAAGTTCTTTAAAAAACGGATCTCTCTCACCCTCTAATGTCTCTATTAATTGTTGGTACTCAATGCTATCTACAACGTTTCTAAAATAGTTACGAAAATCTTCAAAATAGGAGATAGCCCCTTTACCAACTTTACGTATAAGTAAATTATGAGGGTTAGCAGCAAGAAGACGAGCCATGATTGATCTATAAAAGATCTGCACAAAATAGTTGTCACGAAATTTACCCGCTTTTCTTATCCATTTATCCAGATCGGGTTTAAGCTCTCTTTTTAAAAAAAGAGCTTTTTCATGAGCCATTCTATCTTGAAGAATTTTAACCCTTAGAAAGGGATCATCACCTGATAATGAACCTATAATCAGATCAAAATCCGCAACAAGACGGATGTGCCTCATAAGATTTTTATTATAAAATCTTGAACCATCTTCTTTTGTAATAAAGAAGAGTTCGTAATCTCGGTCTTTTGTTACAGTTTCTAAATCTTTTAAGCCTCTTCTTTGGATATCGGCAGCATCAGCTTCTCCAGCCCACTCCTCTTCCCAATCATCTTCAGTCTTAATCACTTCTTCAAAGCGCTTTAAAATTTTATGCTGATAAAAGTCCATCAAATCTTTAAATTCTTTAGATTCAGAAACCCCTTTCTTATCTTTAAAGAGCTTAACGCATTGATCAACTTTTTGGGCAGCTTCCGTAGCAAGGGCAACTATTGATTTAACCCCCTTTTGAATCTCTTTATCCTTTAGTTGCGATCCTTCTTTTTTATAGACATACTTAAGATAATTATGAACTACTCTGAACGTATCCTTTACAGACTTAACTGTTTTCTCTTCATTCTTTAAATCAAGCCAATGGCTTGTCTGCAGGTGTAATACACTTTCAGCCTCTCCTTTATCATGTCCGAGCTCTTCTAAATTGAGCTCAGCCATACTTGACAGATTGTCAACAGCTTCCAAAATACTTGCGGTTTCTAACGAATCATCTTTTTTCATAATGCCTCAGCCTTATCTAGCTTTAGCATTAGGAATCTGGATTTTTATAATCAATGCGTTTATTAATTATAAATGAATTATGAATTTACACCATTAACGATAAAAGAGTTACTCGCCAATAGAGATGTAGTTTTTTTGTTCTCCAAAGGCGTCAGGAACAGGTTTTCCTTTTGGATCAATTAAAACGAGTTTAAATTCATGGATTCCAGGCATAAGATTTTTTACTCGATAAGGGGCCCAATCATAAAGAACCTCCTCCAAATTGCCATCTATATAAAGATTAACAGTATAGGCATCAGTTCCAATATCTGCATTATAGACATAGTAGTCAACCATGATGGGTTGGTCTACCTTATAGTTACCATAAGGTTCGTTAAAATAGATTCGAGGACCTTTTAATACTTTTTCAAGCATTCCATTATCTACGTCTGATTTTTTCATGTAATCAACAGTAAGCAAACTAGTTGCCCTTGCAATCTTAAGAGATTCACCATATCCATTTACAAGGATCGCTGTAATTGCAATTTTTTTACCCTCTAGTTCATTTGGAAGATCTCCAGATTGAAAATATTTCCGAAATCGATCTTTAAAATATGTTTTATCTTCCACAAAAGAGGTTGCATCATCTTGCGAAAGATAAAATCTTTTTTGAAATCCATTTTCTCCATATACCCATAATAATATCGTCGACCCATTTCCATTCTCTCTCATCCCTTTTAACCATTCAGGACGATTGGGAACACTCACTCCGATTGGAAATTCACCAACCTGTAATACTAGAGGATATTTAGAACCTACAACTCCGGTTTCAGCATACATTTTTTTGATGATTGCATTCTCGTTATAGGGTGTCTCTTGCATTTTAAGCACTTCAATTTTTAGTTGGGCTGAAAGTCCTACCATAAGCAATAAAGCTGTAATGAAAAAGCGGGTCATTAAGATCTCCTTTTTTTCCCTTATAGAATCAATGAGATCTATTGTCAAGTCGAATGCAGAAAACATCCCCTCTTTGCAAAAAGTTTACAAATTCTCCCGTTTATGTTAATTTGTATAGTCCCATGAAAAACGGCTTCTCATTTATATGTCTTCTTGTTGCCCTTCTAACCTCTTGTCAAAAGGTTGATTCTCCTATGAAAAAGAGCAAAGTTTTACGATTAAATTTCCCCTATGATGTAAGCACATTAGACCCTCGAAAAAATTCAGATTACATCAATTCTACCGTCCATTTCATCCTTTTTGAAGGTCTTACCCGGATGATGCCGGCCTCTACCCATGAATTAGCCCTTGCAAAATCTATTGATCTTTCTGAGGACAAAAAAATTTACACATTCCATTTAAAAGAGACTTTTTGGTCCGATGGAGCTCCTGTAACTGCATACGACTTTCTCTATTCTTGGAAATCGGTTTTAGACCCTGGATTTCCTGCACCTAATGCCCATCTTTTTTACCCCATAAAAAATGCGGAAAAAGTAAAAAGAGGGCTTCTACCTACTGAGGAGCTCGGAATACAGGCGCTAGATTCCCTTACATTAATTATTACACTTGAAGTTCCAACACCCTATTTTCTTGATCTCACCTCCTTTTGCCCCTTTTTTCCAGTTCCAAGCCATATTGCCAAAACAGCTCAAGATTGGGCTGATAGACTAACACCTCTATTTGTCACAAACGGCCCTTTTCTTTTAAAAACTCTAGCTTTTAAGAGCGAATATATTTTTGAAAAAAACCCAAACTATTGGGACGCCTCATCGGTTAAGCTCGATAAAATTGATATAATGGTCCTAGACAATGAATTAACCGCTCTTAACCTATTTGAAAACAAAGAACTCGACTTCTATGGCGCCTACAACTCCATTCCCTCTGACTGGGCTGCTAAACTGAAGCAAGAAAAGAAATTGATCACGCAGGCATTTGGGGCAACTACATTTCTAACATTCAACTTGAACTCTTTTCCTTTTCAAAACAAAAACATTCGAAAAGCCCTCTCTTTAGCAATAAATAGGCAATTACTTGTCGATAATATCACTCAATGTGGTGAAACCGTAGCAACAGGATCAATACCCCCACTTCTTAAACCTTTATCAAAAAAAGTTTTTTTTACCGATAATGACTCTGCTTTAGCAAATCAGCATCTTCAGCTCGGATTAAATGAACTTTGCATCACGAAAACAGACCTTGAAAAAATCGTTCTATCTTACCCGAACAATATTAATTCTAAACGCCTGGCTCAAGCTATACAGCAACAATGGAAGCAAGCATTAGAAATTACCGTTCGATTAGAAGAATCCGAATTTAAAGTACTACGGGAAAGATTGGTTCGAAAAGATTATCAAATCGCATTTTCAAGCTTGGTAGTTCAATACAATGATCAAATGAACATCCTTGATAGATTTAAATCGAGAAATAACAACTTCAATTACCCGGGATTTGAAAATGAAGAATATATAAATCTTCTTAATAGGTCATCTTGTGCGCATGATTCAGAAGAGCGTTTTTCCATCCTTGAACAAGCTGAACAAATTCTCACAGAAGAGATGCCATTTACACCACTTTATCATTGGAATTGCGTCTATTTAAAACAAGATCGAGTACATGGTCTATATATTTCGCCAATTGGTTCGATACACCTCAACAATATTTTTCTAGTTGAGGACATATGAACCTTCTTAAAAAAAAACTTACCTTCTACTTAATTTCGTTATTATTTCTTGTTTTAGTAGGGTGTGAAAAAAGCAAGAAGGCTGATGAGAAAACAACACTTAATTTAAATATTTCGCACGATATAGTCACCTTTGATCCTAGAAAAGGGAGTGACTTCACTTCATCTACAATTCAGTTCCTCTTATTTGAGGGACTTACGAAGATGACTCCTTATTCATCGGTATCCCCTGCAATAGCTGAAACAATCGACATATCTGAAGATCGTATGGTTTATACATTTCACTTGCGTGAGTCAAAATGGTCTAATGGAGCAGCTGTTACTGCCTTTGACTTCGCAGAAACTTGGAAAGATATGCTTGCACCTAATTTCCCCTGTCCTAATGCTCACCTCTTATTTGGTGTAAAGA
>CAMBTZ010000008.1 GCA_945870925.1 Chlamydia trachomatis
GCTATTAGATCTGGTTGATTCTTAAGTTCTTCTTGTATAAGTTTAATCGATTCAATTACATTCGACATTAGTTTTACATAGGCTGTATGTGGTATTCCTCGAAAAATATCAAATGGATTTGAATTCCAATTTACATTTTTTGTTTTTAGACTATTCACATCAATACTCAAAAGATCGTCAATTGAAAAAAATAGAAAATCATCCTCTTTATCCCCGCTTGCTACATCATTTTTTCGAAGAGCTCCATTAACATTAGAAACTGAACCTGTCCAATATGGAACTCCAATATAGGCAACTGATTTACAATTATCACCAACCTCAGCAATAACTGACAAAGTTGGCGTTACAGAAATATGAATAAAAGTATCTAAATATGGAGGTCTTGCAATAATTGAAGAAGCCAATTGATCGCCTGCAGTAGTTTGAATTAAATCAATCCAAGGGTTTGTCATCATCAATACAGATGAATCTTGCCAGTGATCCGCATACATTTTATAATTAGATGGTAAAAATCTTTTCTCTAACCATTCTAATTGATCAATTTTATCAAAAATTGCCTGAATTTTACTCTCAATTTCTGTGACAGAGACATTTAAATATTCCAATATATTACTTCGCTTTTCTATATCACTCATTTTTATATAATTACTAATTTCTGAAGTAATTTTTAGAATTGTTTTATCTACCTCAACATATCGCAGTGCAATGAGCCCAAAAATAGCACTACAAAAAAGAATTGAAACTAGTATAAATATTTTTATTCTCATAATTTTTATACTAGGACTATCAATCAATAAAATAAAGCTATAGAGATACTATTGCTAGAATTGCTGTAAAAGAGCCAAGTAAAATTGGCCAATATGAAATTGCTAATAAAAATTGTTTATCCCCGCTTCCTGATGGCCTTCCAATTCTTAAGATAAAATCTATTGTGATAGCTAAAACCAAAATATAGAAGGAAATAAAAAAATATTCACAATAAGCAAAAGAAGCTGCATGTAACGAAGACCGTAAGGCTGCATGATTCGTAACAGCAATAAAAATAAGACCTACAAAAATCGATATCGTAGCCAATAGGGAGTCTAAAAGTGAGATAGGAGGGATAAACAGCACTAAAAACGCTACGATAATACATAAAATTAAAGCCAAAGCATTAGAAAGAAAAGCCCCTAAAAAATCCCTTTTTAAATCTATGACAAACTTAAACGTTACCGGTATATTAGTTTTTTCAAAAAAATGATAAGCGGCCACATCTTCTAACAAATAATTGCTATCAACAATGTTCCATCCAATAACATCAACTCGAGAATTAACCCCTGGCCATTTTGAAATTTCTAGCGTATTGAAATTCTGAAAATCAGGGAAAAGGACAATATTTTTAGTAATTTCTTTGGGCCAGATTATAATATTTAGAGTTCGCTTATCAAATGGAAAAAAATCAGGCAAAAATGTTTGAGTTAGCTGGACTCCAAATTGCCAAAGTATTGTAATTGTTTCCCCATTATCCTGGCGAAAGACCTCAGTAACTACAGGCGGAAAAATTGTGGATTGGTTGGGAAAAACAAACCCTTTTTCAATTGAAACATTACTAGGATAGACTTGTGAAATAAATCCTGTGACAAAATATGAGATATCATCAGGAAATGATAATGATTCAATATACATAGTAGTAGGAATATATGTAATTTCCTTGTCATGTTCATACCAAAATTTCTGTAAATTCCTAAAAGTGGCTGTTCTAGCATTTATCTTCTCGGATGTATCGGGAAATCCCAAAAAGAAAAAAATAATCAGAAGGAGACAAAATGCATCAAACACACAAGAAGTTGCCCATAAAGACTTAGGACGTGAAATTCCAGCTCTTAGAAGTATAGCCGTTATTAGAGTACTTGAAATTCCCCATAAGATAATAACATAAAAAATTGAATGGATATCAGATGGAGATGCCGGATAAAGATCATCCCATATGCCGGTAAAAACTAAAACCCAGTGATCTGATATTGGTGACTCAAGAAGAATAGTGTCATTTTTCAACCTCGTAAAAGGTCCCGGTAATGAAAATTCAAAAGGTGGAATCACTTGATTTTCTTTTATTTGATCCACATAAACATGACTTTGAAAGCCATAATTTAAAGATTCCACAGCTCCAAGGACACTATCCAAACTAAATGTAATTACTAAATAGGATAAATCCTCTTTCTGTATTAGATAAACTGCTCTTGAAGTATGAAAAAGTGCATTAAGCTCAATACTAAGCCAATATCTATTTTTTATTATAGGCACAGGATTGTAGGATTTTACTTCATAAACATACCCATCCATATCAACTTCCCATCCATATAAAAACTTTTGCTGCGGGTCTAATGCAATTATGGATACGATATCATCTGATGTAGATGCATTAATTTTGTCCGGATCTCTCGAAACATACGTTTTTAACTTATTTTTATTTGTAATGTTAAGTATTTTGAGCGCTTCTTTTTCATAAGCCTTAAGCGTTTTTGTAATAAGCTCCTGCTGACTAATAAAATTTCTTTGGAGATTATCATATTTATCAATTTGAACCTTACGTATTTGAATATAAAATGATGCGGAGAACCATATAGTCCCACCAAAAATCATCAGTACAAAAGCTGTTATTATTATTTTTTTCATTATATTTATAATAAAATTATTTAATTATCATTCTCGCAAAAAATAATTTACAGATCTATATAAGGTTTAAAATTTTCCTTTCTATTAATCTCGTATTAAAGTATTTTTTACTTGATAAAAGAGAGGATCTCATGAGACCACACAATCTATTGCCTATTTTGTTTTCAATTAGTCTTCTTCTATCTTCTTGCACATCCCCAGATCAATGCAAAGAGACTAAAACACTCATTAATCGAAATGAAGATATAGTTCGAAAATATTTTGATGAAGTACTTAATAATGGGGATTATTCAATTTTAGATGAACTTGTTGCTACTGATTATATAAATCATAGTCCTAATACTCCCAATCCTCTTCCTGGACCGAAAGGACTTAAGCCTATTATAATAGGTCTACGAACAGCATTTCCTGATCTTCATTTTGAGATTCTCAATATGTGCGCCTCAGAAACTCAAGTAGCTATTCATTGTGTAATGCATGGAACTCAGACAGGTGATTATTTTGGGACCCCTCCTACCGGAAAAAAGGTAGCCGTGAATCAAATGCAATTTGAACGGATAGATAAAGATGGCAAAATGTGTGAACATTGGCGCCAATCAGATGATTTAGGCCGTTTAGAACAGCTCGGATTACTAAACCCTGACTGCATTAAATAATTAAATATTATAAATATTAACCTGTATTTAATAAAAAATGTTATTATCTAATTAAATAATAATAATTAAAATAAATAATAGGTTAATAATGAAAAATATGACGAGCCAAATTGGCCTTCCTTCCGGCCTAATCACCACATTTAGTAATGGATGTCAAGGCTATCAACCTCTTACAAATGTACCCTTTTCTCCTCAAATAAAAAACACCTTTAATCCCGAATTAGCTGCATGGTCAATCAATGCATGCACATATGCATATCAAGATCTTTGCCACCCTACAAACATTACCTATCCCCCTGAAATTGAAGATGGAAAACTTTTATATTGGAATGAAAGTGTAGGATTTTTTTCAAAACCAAAAATTGCTAGCGGTTATATTGGTAGAATCAAACCAATACCTGGTGACACAACAAATAGAATTGCAATTCTGTTTAGAGGAACTCAAACTCTTGATGAATGGGAACTTGACGCTCAAGTTGAACAAATTGAAATTATATTTCAACCGCCTGGTGAACTTGTCAAAATTCATAAAGGGTTTTGGGATATTACCAATACACCCCCACAAAAAAACTCCCCCTCTCTAACCGACCAGATCCACACATTATTACCAAACTATTTAAGCTCAGATCCAACTGTAATAAACGAACTTCATATTGGGGGGCATAGCATGGGTTCTGCAGTTGCCACACTTGTAACAATTAATACTATCCTAGCCTATCCAAATTTACGGGTTAATACTTATATTACAGGTTCACCAAGAGTTGGAAATCCCGCTTTTGCTAATGCTATAACAAGACTTGCAAATGATTCTGCCTATAATTTTTCAATTTGGAGGATAGCAAATACTGAAGATATTATTACTACACTTCCTGAACCAGTTTTTAAAGATTTACTCTATAGTCATATTCAGATCACTGAAAGTACGGCACCTAATGCTGTGAATCTTATAAGTTTTACAAAAAATTTAGGTAAAATTTTTGATAATCACCACCTTTTTAACTACTTTTATGCGATGAGAAAACTTATTTTACAATCAACCACAAAATAGAACTATGGCAAAAAACTCAAATAAATCAGAATTTACATTCACACTACCTAAGGATCTTTTAACCGATCTTAAAAAGGGGTGTAAACGTTATGAACCTATTCCAAAAGTCTCTTTCTCCCCGCAAACTAGCCATGCATATGACCCAAAAGTGGCAGCTTGGTCGATAAACGCAATAATTGCTGCTTATAGACAATACTGTGACAAAACAAAAGGATCTACCCTACCATTAGATGTTGAACCAGATGTGACAACACTTTATTGGCATGAAGATCTAAACATATTGGATGAAAAAATTCGTTGTGGATACATAGGTCAAATCAAACCTACAGAAAATAATCCCAAAAGGCGAATTGTAATTGCTCTCAGAGGAACAGAAAAACTAAATGAATGGATAGAAAATCTTGATTACACCCAAACTGAAGTTAGTTTAAATAATGCTGCAGACACTGTAACAATTCATAAAGGCTTTTGGGAAATTTTATCGCTTCCTGCAACTCACCATATTCCATCTATTTTTGAAAATATTAAAAACGCATTCATCAAATTATTTACCAAAAAAGCTCCTACACCACCCCAAGATACCCCTTCTCTTTTAGACCAAATCTATGACTACCTTAGTAAAACAGAGTATGATGAAATTTATATCGCGGGCCATAGTTTAGGAGCAGCTGTTGCATCACTTCTTACCATCGAATTAATATTGAATATTCCAAAAGTAGAAATATTTACTTATGTGATTGGCTGTCCAAGAGTTGGTGGGCCTTCTCTTTCCGAACTTATCAGAGATTTGTCTGAAAATCCCAAATACAATTTTACTCTATGGCGCTTAACAAATACAGAAGATGTTGTAACTACTGTTCCTCTCCCTGTAATCCACGGCCTTACTTATAGCCAGCTTTTTATCTCAAAGCCTAATTCACCCAATACGGTCGGAAGCATTGTATTCTCAGACAATCTAGCCGATGTTGGACACAATCACGACCCACTATTATATCATTATGCAAACGAGCAGCTTATGCCAAACGCACCTGAAGATATCACTTCCTAACAATGAGCGTTCCAATTCTATAGAAGGGATTTGTCAAAAATCCGGGAATAACAAAAAGTGATCCAAGATATTTCCATTTTGTTCCACTAAGCCATAAAAGTCTTAAAACTGCATTGGCCCTAACCCAAACTCGCTTTCCTTCAAGAAAAACAATCGATTTTTTCTTACGTAAAAAACCGTAATTGCCGGCAAAAAGAGTTTTAGCTTTACTGCCACTTAATGAAGAAAAAGTATACTGATTCTTCTTATCCATTTTTTTTAGACCCTTAACTACTTTTACGCAAAAAGGGCAATTATCATCATAAAATACTCGTTTCAATCTATCTCCACTAATTTAGGGGTCATTTTTCTTAAAATATCAAATTCTTTTGCAAGTTGCAATATCTCTGCCTCTGATTGCTTTCCCATTTGTATTTGAGTCTTAATCAATTCTCTCTTTAACATCCAGTTTCTTTCTAAAATTTTTTGTATTGATTCTTTAACCCCAATCTTCCCCTTCTCTAACTGAATCTTCTTTCTTACGATCAGATCCAAAAGCCCCCCTTCATCACGGTCAACATATTCAGCAAGGGTAAGAAGATCAAAAGGGATGTTTTTTACATAAAGATCACAAAGATGACCATACAATTTTCGAGCAGGAGGGTCAATAAAGTCAACTGCAGAAAGGTTTTTTTGAACTATTGGTAAAAGAGCTGCCTCCCCATTTCCCGATACAATAATCCACCGAAGAAGATCGCTCTCAACTATTTGGTCAGGATTCACTAAGACTTCTTTTTTTTGTGATTTTACCATAATCATTTTTTGCTGAATCATTGCCTCAGGTACCTGAAGACTATTTGCAAGTTTTCGTTCAGCCTCATAGACCATTAAAGGAAATTTCCAATCACCCATATACCCTTTTGCCTTTTCAACAAGTTCATTCTTTCCGGCGGGCGTACTTAAATTACAACTCTTTGAAAGCATTTCTACTAAAAATGGGATATACTCTTTAGGCTTGTGTAAATAATTTAAAAAACCGGTAATCCCTTCCTTTCGAAGTATACTATCCGGATCTTCACCATCTTTGAATTCAAGGACAAATACTTCAATCCCTTCCTTTTGAAAAAGATTTCCAACCTTCAGAGCAGCTTCTCTTCCCGCATCATCCCCATCAAAAGCGAGAAACACCTCCTTAACCCCAAGACGACGTATCACTTCTACATGCTCATCCCCAAATGCAGTTCCTTGGCCGGCAACAGTAAGATTTAACCCCTCTTGAATAAGCCTTAACGCATCAATTTGCCCTTCAACAATTACCGCTCTTCGCTGTTTTGTAATCTCTTTTCTTGAATAGTTAAGACCAAATAAGACTTTCGATTTTTTAAATAATGGCGTCTCAGGTGTATTTATGTACTTACCACCAGTTGTCTTCTCTAAAAATTTCCTTGCAGAAAATCCAATTACATTTCCCTGAACATCCATAATAGGGAAAGTAATTCTTCCTACAAAAAATGGAAAATTTCGGCTCTTCTCTTTAGCAAGACCTGCCCTTTGAAGAGCATCCCAATTCAATTTCTTCTCTTTAAAAAAACCCATTGTCAAAGCCGGATCAATAGGTGCCATTCCCACTTTAAACAAATTGATAAAATCTAAATCAATTCCACGCTGATATAAATACTCAAGAGCCTCTTTACCCTCCTCAGTATGAAGAAGATGAAATTGATAAAACCTGCAAGTTTCTTGAAGACTAATCTTAAGCAAACTTAAGTCTTCCCTCTTCTCACCCTCCTGAAACTCTAAAGCGACCCCGAACTTTTCAGCGAGCATCTCAACTGCTTCAGTAAAAGAGACCTTTAAAAAACCCACAAGAAAACTAATCGCATCCCCATGCGCCCCGCAACCAAAACAGTGATAATGATCATCCCCTCGCTCTAAAACAAACGAAGGCGTCTTTTCATTATGAAACGGACAACAAATCTTAAAACTCTTTCCCGCCTTCTTCAACGGCAAATAAGATGAGATGACCTCAACAAGATCAACCTTTTCTTTCAAATTGTGGAGCGACTCTTTTGAAAACATGGCCATATAAACCACATTCTACCCTAAGAGCCAACTAAAATCACCCACTTTCATCAATAGACTTCTTGCGTATAGCCTTTTCCGAAAATGAAATTCCCCGTAGCAGTGGCAGGTAATTAGTGATGCTACCAGCTAAGAACCTGTACTAAGGAGCTGAATATTTTTGAAGATAACGCGCATATTGACCTTTATTCATAAATATAGTATTTCCTGAATTGCTATCAAAAAGCTTATACCCTAAATATTCCTCAAACTGAGCTTTAACGTTATCTCTTTCAGCCATGGTGTCAAATTCTTTACTTACTATACCAAACTGAACAGGGACCCATCCCATCACTTCTGGCTTTAGAGCCTCCTTTAAAGTTTCCGTTCTTTCACTAAATTCCCTAATAGCTAATTCTTCAGCTGTCAGTAGGGTCTCATTATCTATTTTTAAATATTGGTATAAACTGGCATAATGGTATGTTTTTAAATTTTTGAGCGCTCCATCTTCTATAAATATTTGAGTACCAGAATATTTAGCGAAAGGCACTTTTATTCCACCTTCTTGCCTAAAATAATCGAAATATGTGTCTACCTTATCACCTAAATCTCTACTTACCCAACCTCCTTCCATTCTTACCCATCCCATTGGATTGCTAGAATCCCCGCCTGCTGGAAATTCAGGTGCCGGTAATCGTGAAACCGCGGCTACTATTCCAGGGCCTCCGCTCGCTCCCCCGATAAAAGGAACTGCTGGGGTTTGAAATTCGAGAGGGATAAATTGCAAAGCTTCTGAACTTTGCCTGAGTGCCACTTGAACAATTTCTCCATTGAGTAATCTTGGATCGATCCACTCTAATGCCCTCCAATTATTTTCAACAAGCCTCATAACAACTTCTTGACTCAAGCTTTCTTTGGGGATATCTCTTATGTAATCAATATTTTGCAGAGCTGCTACTTCAATTAATGCCGGTGTAACTAAATCGCTCCTAACATGCTTAATCAACCGACCATTTTTTTGAACAGCATCTAAAACAATCTCGAAAGTTTGCATCGCTTTCGGCACAAATTGCAATGCATTGCTATTTTGATTCAGTGCCGCGTTGATTACCTCCATACTCATTAAATTACTTCTAACAGCTTCTAATAATTCACCATGCTCTTTAACACTTTCTAAAACCGAATCCTTGGTTTGTAAATAAGAAAGTTGATACATATATTTGAATTTCATAGCCACTGTTTGATCTTCTTTTGGGATGAAATCTAATGCACGTATCGTTTTATTAAAAGCTGCCTCTATTACCGCTTTCGTTTTCAGTTCGTCTCTGACATATTGTAGGAATTCCCCATCTTTTTGAACTATGCTTAAACACATCTCTTCTGTTTGCATTTCTTTTGGAACATATTTAAATGTATCCATAGATTTATTAACTGCCGCATCGACTAATTCTCTTGATCTTAGCTCGGGGCTCACAAATTGCAATAATCTTCCTCTAAATAAAACTGCTTTTAAAGCCAACTCTTCTGTTTGCATTTTAACTGGAATATATCTAAATGCATCCATTGATTGATCAAGAGCAGCTGTTGCAACAGCTTCTGATATGAATTCAGGTGGTATACTAATTAAAGCCTGAAAGTTTTTCCTCACAGCTTTTAATACCAACTTCTCATTCAGATATTTTTTTGGAATATTAGTAATATTCCACTCAGTTTTTTCTATACCTTTATTAAAAACTTCATCACTCAAAAATTTTTCGGCAATATAATTAAAATAAACACGGACATTTCGAGATATGTAATCTATGAACTGCTCTTCCGTCTGTAAATCGTGAGGTGTAACAGATATTACCTCACAACTCGGTTGAAAAGATTGTTCAATAAATTTGCCCAAAATTTCACCTACGTGTTCGCTTGAAATACCACCTTCTATTGGGAATTTTTTAAATACGATTTCAACTCCACAATCATTTGATTTTATTTCGAGATCCATTTTTAAGTAGTCTCTTAATTTTTCACCCACTACTTTAATGCTATCCCACCTAGATTCTTCATTCCCCCCATCAATATTTAATTTAATTTGTAAGCATGTTTGACTACGATCATATGTAATGTTTACTGTTGCTGCATGATCTCTTAAAGGAATTTTATATTGTGTTTTAATTAGATCACCTTCAATTTCAATACCTACAAGACTTTTTCTTTCCATCCCGGTCCTTGTAAAAACCTTTGTAATCACATTTTGTAACTCAGTCGGCAATAACTCACTTGTAAAACCATTTTGTATAGCAAGTTGGACAAGAAAACTCTCCATAGTTTGATGAAAAAAGGTAAATTTCTCCTCAAGACTAGTTGCTGGCTGAGGAGCTGTTATTGTATAACATACCCCATTTATTAACTGAGCCACATTAAAATTGGAGCTAATCTCTTTTAATTGCTCTGCTTCTCTTTCAGAAATATTTCCTAAACTCACTGGAAGAGCTAAACTTTCCGGACTCGAATATAATTCCATTTTATGCCCACACATTCGAGCAATTACTTGCATCATTTCGCGGTAGGGATACAATAATGAAAGAAAATCACTTACTTGCGTCAAGTGAGATTCATAATCAGTCGATCCAGTACATGATTTAATCATCTGATCAAAAGCAGTTACACACTCACGTACTGCCCCAATCAATAGTAACTTAGCATCCGAAGATACACCATTAAATGTTTCAACAATTGAGCTCTCCCCTCCAAGAAGTCCCACCTCTTTTAACTTTTCTTCTAGTCTTGGTAATGACTTTTTTATTTGATCACTTCTAGAAAACGCTCCAGACTGAGCTTGTATATCTTGTGAAACAGAGTGAATCTGAAGAGCTTTTTCTATTGAAGGCTTCAATGTTTCAGAAAGCTCTACTGCTGCTTGAAAAAATGCTTTTAGATCATCAGGATGCTCTTTTAACAATCTCAAAAGGGTGACATTGACAAACTGAGTGGCTCCCCCCATTGAATCGACAAAGTGAAAAAGGTTTTTCACTTTGTTTTTATCTTCATCTGAAAGGGCTGGGAGATAACTAACAACCTGATTCCAGGCAACCTTCATCTCATCCTGAAGGATTTGCCTTCCCATTTTGATAAATAAGATGTCTTTTAACGTCTCTTCACTATGAGTCCTTTCTAACTCCTTACTTCCGACTCTCTGATTTTTAATATCGGTTCTTGATCTTAAGTAAGAAAATCCACCAATAATCCCTTCACCTGTTTGAAAAAGGCATGCCTCAATCAATCTTGCTGTATAAAGCCTCTTGAGTGAGTTGGGAGGATTACCTAAAGATTCTCTATCAATCACCCCAAGTAAGTTTTCCAAAACTACAATCAGTTCGATTCGGCTTTTGGGAGTGATATCTCGTAGCACCCCCTGCTTTGCAACACAGTGAAGAATTTGAGAGAGGGCAACGTTAACTTCTTCTGGATCCCCCCCTTTTACTACCTTCAAACACTCTTTCAACCCCGCACTCGTTGCAACTTCGCTACCTAATCTTGAACCTATTCGCTCTCTAAGAAGGAAGAGCCTCTTATCAATCTCTTCTTTTAAGGGAAGTGACGGCTCATAAATATATTGGTCCATCATTAACGCTAAATCGGAAGTTCTCATCGATAATTGTAGGGGCATCGGATAACAAATATAACATTTTTCGATCTTACCGGTTTTTGATACAATTCCTTGCTGTGGGTCTAAATAATAGGGGGGTTCAAGTTCTATCCCCCATTTTTTTACCAAAATAGGTAGTCCCCTCCCGGTAAAAAAGACTGCCTCATGAGATGTTCTTGGTGCACCCTCTTCAATAATAATCCCTTTGACCTGACTTCTATCTGCTACTTTTTTATATTTTGCATAAGCATCTTGAATCGTTTTGCATACAATTACATTTTCTGATGATGCGATCACTCTTACAAATGACCCCCCCCTCTGTAAGCGACTCACACTGAATTTGATCCACACTTCCATCTAAGTATGATGGTTCTTCTTCTGGTTTAGGGGTATTTAAAGGTCTTGCTTGTAGGAGGTAAATTTTATCCCCCACAATTGTAAACTCAACATCCATCTCCATTTTTTTGAGCTTATAGATTGCATTTGCTATCATTTGTAATTTTTTTGCGATCTCAGGTTTCAATGCGGGTGCCTCAGCCAAAGTTTTTTTACAGGAAACTGCTTCACAGACCACATTTCCCTCTTCATCTCTTTTTCCTCTAAACCGTGTCGATTTATTCTGAATCACCCCTATAATTTCCCCTTCATCTATAAATCTGTAGGAATCAGTTCTTACCTGAGAGGTCACTACCCCTTCATTATGCCCTAGCCCGACGGAAATTTCTGATACAAGATTTTTTATAAACATAACTCCTGATATTGGCACTTGCCCGTCAGGTGTTTCTCCTTCAATTGGTTCAGCAACTGCCCATTGAAGCAATACGGGAACAAACGGCTCTTTATCTTCTACAAGTGATGGATCCTCTGATGCAATTCTCTGTGTAATCGACCTTTTATCAAAGTAGGAGGCAATCACTTCCCCAATATTTATTAAAATTTCATCACGAACCTTTTGAACAAATGGGTTACTTAAATTGCCCCCCGCATTCGAATTTGTCGTAGAGTCTTCTTTCCCTGTACTCCTTACCGCAATAAAATCGGACCCAACTGATTCTATCCAATCTTTCAATGCAGGCGTTTCAAATAAGGGGGACTTTGAAAATGCCCCCCTCAATTCACTTTGAATTTTCGCTAATAAGGCCAATCCTGCTTCAGTTAAAACAGGCGGATTTCCCATTGAGGCTACAAAACTTGCATAATCCTTTTTAAAATCGGGATAATGAAGCAATATATGAGCCAAAAGCTCATGATGGCTCAAAGCTAGAAACGGGGGCACCTCCGCTCCACAAGCGTCGGCCAATTCCTTCATCTCTATCAAGCCAGTGGACTTATAGCCTAACCCTTGCCCACTAGGCAAGGCAAGCTGATCTGAATTAAGCTTCTTAGTCTCAATAAACTGACTAACCCTAGATTCTAAGCTAGAAACGCTTAAAGCCGTTCTTTCAACGGAGCTTTCCGAAAATACCTCTCCCGCAACTATTGAAATTTTATTATCTTCACCAGATAACGAATCATCCGAAACATTTACGTAATCAGCACCTTGCGGTCCTACTGGCTCAACCATATGCCCTCCTGAGCTGATAGTATATTAATCATTCCAATCATGTTAAATATCGTTTTATATTTTATCTGAATGTAAGGGTTGACTAATTACTTGATCACAATTAGTCTCCCAGACAATTTGACTTGTAGGTGCTGGACCGCTACCATCTGAATATATACCGCTCATAAAACCTCCTTTCTTATCATGAATACTTATAGTTCCCTTTTTTGCAATTATAAACTTATCTTTTTTATTACCAATAATTTATGATTTTGTACTTTACTTTTACTAAACTCTCAAAAGGAATAATTTAATCGAATTAAATCTTTACAATAAGCTTACAATTCTATATCCTGTTTGCTTGAGGTACTAAATGTCGACACAAGAAAAGCCGAATCTATTTTTTCGTAAAAAGGTGTATGCAAGCATATACAAGCCTTCCAATATGGAGATAAATGGCAAAAGCCCTGTGAAAAAAATTGTTCCTTCCTCTAAAATTAGTGGTTTAAGGGAAGATTTTAAAAAAGTTTTTCTTCCACTATTAATTGATGTGTTTGAGCTGAGAAAGCGGATACAGAATCATAAGGCGGGGTGTAAATCTCCTTTTGGAATTAAAGGCGATTTTTCTTGTCCGGGAGAGATTTTAAAACAGTTAACTGCGCTTCAAAATGACATTGAAGAGTCTAAACGATGGTGTGAAGGTGTTATTCTTCAAATTTCAAAGGGGATCGAAGAGGCAAAAGAAGCATTGCAAATTATTGAGAAAATGGGCGATAAAAGTATTGATGAAAGAAAAAGCCCCTCTTTAAAAACACGGCTTTGTAAGTTTTTTCTAAAAAAATGACAGAATCAATTGAAGTACAAATATCTCCTATGATGCAGCAGTGGCACTCTTGCAAAGCAAAGGCTAAGGATGCTCTTTTGCTATTTAGGCTAGGTGATTTTTATGAAGCCTTTTTTGAAGATGCCGTTATTCTTGCACGTGAATTAAATCTCACACTGACAAAACGGGGTGCAATTCCGATGAGCGGCATTCCCTCTCAAACTCTTGATAATTACGTTGAAAAACTTGTTAATAAAGGTCTTCTTGTCGCTATTGCAGAACAGATGGAATCGCCTAAAGAGGCAAAAACAATTGTTCGTAGGGAAATTGTTCGTATTGTTTCTCCAGGTGCAAATCTTCTTTCTCATACCTTATCCGACTCCTCAAATAATTTTTTTGCATCCGTTTGTAGAGTGAATGCATCAATTGGCCTCTCCTTTTTAGATCTTTCAACAGGTGATTTGATATGTCTAGAAGTTAGTAATGAAAATGAATTATTTGACGAGCTTTGCAAAAGATCTCCGAAAGAAATTCTTATTTCTGAAAAATTCAAAAAAACAAATGAAGCACTTTTTGAAGAGCTAAAAACTACTTTTACTTTTCGATTATGTACAAAAGAAGACTGGCATTTTGATCACCAAATTGCATATAACTTTTTAATAAAACATTTCAATGTACATTCTCTTGACTGCTTTGGCCTTAAAGGGATGGTAAGTTCAATTAATGCTATTGGTTCTCTTTTACATCATGTAGAAACAGATCTTTGTCAAAACATATCCTCAATAAAAAAAATTCGACTTGATTCTCTTTCCTCTTACATGACTATTAACCACACAACAGCAAGACATCTTGATCTACTTATACCATCAAGTGGAAATCCGAAAGCCTCCCTATTTGCTCTCTTAAATCAGACGAAGACTCCTATGGGAATGCGCCTGCTTAAAGATTGGATTCTTCACCCTCTTCTCTCTTCTGATGAAATTAAAAAAAGACAAGATGCATTAGAGGAATTTATTAAATCCCCTCTATTTCTTGAAGATCTTTTAAGCTCTATTCGCGATTTAGAAAGACTTTCAATACGTGTCAGTACAAAAATTGCAACACCAAGAGATTTACTTGCTCTTGCTGATTCCCTCGAAGTCATACCTCTGTTAAAATCTGCAATTCAAACATTTAAATCTGATTTATTAAAAGAGACTTTTTTCAGCTTCTTTGATTTCTTCCCCTTAGTTAAAAAAATTAAATCTGCACTTATTGAAGCTCCTCCAATTAAATTTACTGAAGGGGGAATGTTTCAAACTGGATATATTAAAGAACTTGATGAACTTAAATCATTAAAAGAAGAGAGTGAAACATGGCTTGCAAATTATCAAACTTCTTTGAGAGAAAAACTAGATATTAAAACTCTAAAAGTTGGATACAGCAAATCTTTTGGCTATTTTATCGAGACAAGTAGAGCTCAGGCCGATAAGATGCCTTCCTCCTTTGATAAAAGACAGACGCTTGTAAGTGGCGAGAGATTTATTTCACCTGAGCTTAAAGAATTTGAACACAAAATTCTTCATGCCGATGAAAAAATGATAGAATTGGAGAAAGAGCTCTTTATTGAACTTCGAGATGAAGTATTTTCCTATTGTAATCCGGTACAGATTATAGCAAACAGCGTTGCAGTAATTGATGTTATTTATGCAATGGCTCGGGTTGCATCAACTTTTGGCTATACAAAACCGGTTATTGATAATTCTGACACTATAGACATCGTTGATGGCCGGCACCCAATTTTAGAGACTTTTTTAAAAGGGGAATCTTTCATCCCTAATGACACCCTTCTATCAAGCACGGATACTAGCCTACTTCTTATTACAGGTCCAAATATGGCCGGTAAGTCCACTTATATTAGACAAGTAGCTCTTTTAGTGATCATGGCTCAAATCGGAAGCTTTGTACCTGCTAAGTACGCTAAGATCGGTATTATTGATAAAGTATTCAGCCGAATTGGGGCAAGTGATGATCTAGCTAGAGGGCAATCAACTTTCATGGTTGAAATGTCAGAAACTGCAAGCATTCTCCACTTAGCAACAAAAAATTCACTTGTGATTCTTGATGAAATCGGAAGAGGCACAAGCACCTATGACGGGATTGCAATTGCAACAGCTGTAGCTGAACACCTTCTAAAACTTGGTGTGAAGACCCTTTTTGCCACACATTTTTGGGAGTTAACAAAACTTGAAACTGAATATAAAAGTGTAAAAAATCAGAGAGTCGCTGTTCAAGAAAATGAAGATGGGATTATTTTTCTCCATAAAATTTTAAATGGTGGCGCTGATAAAAGTTACGGCATCCATGTTGCTAAACTAGCAGGCCTTCCTATCGATGTAATCAAAAGAGCTCAAAAACTGCTCATTGAACTTGAAGACAAGAAATTACAAAAGAAGAAAGCTGCGCCCAAAGAAGAGCAATTCTTTCTCTTTTCAGAGCCTCAAGCAGACGATCTTTCAACTAAAATAAAAAGCATTGATCTCAATAAGACAACCCCTTTCGAAGCTCTTCAATTTTTGATAAAATTGCAGCATGAACTCTGATCAATTAAATTCATTCCCTTTGAAACCAGGCGTCTACATAATGAAGGATGCTTTGGGAAAAATTCTCTATATTGGAAAAGCAAAGATATTGAGAGAACGAATTAAGCAATATTTTTCAAATCAAGATACAAGGGCGATGATTCCTTTCCTTATAAGCCATCTGCATGATATTGAAACAATTATTACCTTCACTGAAAAAGAAGCTCTTCTTTTAGAAAATACTTTAATAAAAAAGCATCAACCTAAATACAATATTCTCCTCAAAGATGATAAAACATTCATCTCTCTCATGATAAATAATAAGCACAAATGGCCTCAAATAAAACTCGTTCGTTATAAAGAGCAGAAAAAAGAGGATGCCCTCTATTTTGGACCCTACACAAGCGCAATCAATGCAAGAGCAATGTTTGAAACGATGACAAAAATTTTCCCTCTGCGGCAATGTTCTGATCGAGAGCTTCAATCACGCAAAAGACCCTGTCTTCTCTACTCCATAAAAAAATGTATCGCACCTTGCGTGGGAAAATGCACAAAAGATCATTATGATGAAACTGTTAAAGATGCTATCTCATTTTTAAAAGGAAAAACAGAGACCGTTATTTCAAGCCTTGAGAAGAAAATGGCCACAGCTTCCAAAGCTCTTGAATTTGAAATTGCAGGTTCTATTCTTAAAACAATCCATCAAATTGAAGAGGCCTCTGCAAATCAAAAATCCTCAATCAAGCTCAATGTTGAGAATGTTGACGCTTTAAATTTTATTCGCAAAGGACATTATATATTACTTGTAAAACTTTTATTCAGAGACAAATTACTTGTTGCTTCCGAACATTTTGATTTTTCTCTTACCTTAGAAACCGATCAAGAATTACTCTCCTCCTTCTTGCTTCAGCACTATTCAACTGAAACTCCACCTGAACAAATACTTCTCCCTATTGAGCTTGAAGATAAAAAAATCATTGAAGAAATTATTAACACATCGATACTCATCCCTCAAAAAGGTGATAAGAAAAGCCTTGTCGATCTAGCCTTTGAAAATGCAAAAGCTCTTTTTGACCAAGAGAAACTATCCCTATCCTCAAAAGAAGAGCTTTTATTAGAATTGGAAGAACTTCTTGGACTCTCTAAATTTCCATCACGTATTGAGTGCTTTGACACTTCTCACATCTCAGGATCAGACGCCGTTGCAAGCTTAGCAGCTTTTACAAATGGCGAAAAAGATTCAAAAAGATCAAGGCTCTATAAAATCAAAACAACTACTCTAGCAGATGACTATTCCTCTCTTACCGAGGTTTTAACAAGAAGACTCACTAGAGGTCTTCAAGAAGACGATCTACCTGATTTAATTATCGTTGATGGTGGCAAGGGACAGCTTAGCACTGTTATTAACGTCTGCAAAAAGCTTCAAATAGCGACGCTCGATGTAATAGCCCTAGCAAAAGAAGAGTCCAGACACGATAAAGGGATGACAAAAGAGCGAATATTTCTAACTACACAAAAAATGCCAATCTCCCTTAACCATCAATCAGCGCTCCACTTTTTTCTTCAAAACATAAGAGATGAAGCCCATCGCAAAGCAATTTCCTTCCACAGACAAAAAAGAACCACCCGAACCACAAAAAGCCTTCTCGATGAAATCCCAGGTATCGGCCCCATAAAGAAAAAAAGGCTCCTTCAACATTTTGGAAGCGTCAAGCGCATTCTTGAAGCCTCTAAAGAAGAGCTTATTGAAGTTCCCTCAATCACAAAGAAAGATGCAGACACAATCTTAAAATTAATTAAGTAGTGATTGTTAGGATAAATTCTTTTTCATAGCCAAGTTTTTTAGCTAGTAGAAGCCCTAATTCATTTTGAATTTTCTCAAAAAGGGCTGTTGATGCCTGGTTTTGAAGCTTTGTGACAATTTCAATGGTCTGTTTAGGATGAATGACAACTTCAAGATTCGGTAGCTCATTTGGGAAAATTTGCTGCCAATATCCCTTTATATAATCTTGAATAATAGCCTCTTCTACAAGAACTTTTGATGCTCCCATTTTTATTTTATAGTATCTGACTCTATACATGTTATAGAAACCTGAAAAGAGAATTAATCCAAATAGCACTAAAAAGGCTCCTACAGAAACCAATAAATTTGGATATTGTAATAGAAAATGAATCGCCAAATTTTGAATATTCGTTAAAAATGAACTTAAAACAAGTAAAATTCCGGCTCCAAGGACAAGTAAGACAAATAAAAAATGGACGATAGAAAAAATAGAGGTCCTAAAATTCTTCAGCATATTCATCAACTTCTTTGTTAATATTTGATTTTTCTTTCTCTTTTGACTTTATTAGTAAATCGTCCAAGCTAATATCAGGCAATAAATTTTTAAACACAACATGAACACAGGCAACATGAAGACCTGTTAACCTTGTGATTTCTTTTACTATCTTATTCTGAATCTCTTCGGCCTTTTCAGGGAGAGAAATCCCATATGAAACATTAACCTCTAGTTTTAGGTTAACTGAATGATTCTTAGAGTCCTGCTCAATATAAACGCCCTTAATACGCTCCATTCCTTCTCGGCCAAGCAAGTTATCAATAAGATTTCCTTCAATTAAGGCTATGCCCTCTATTCCAGCCAAACATTTAATTGTAATTGCCTGAAACACACGACTTTCTATATCTCTAATAAAAATAGTATCAGGCAACTCTATCTCTTTAGCATCTAATTCTTCAAATCTATCCATCATTTTTTTCCTAGCCTCCGGGTCTTCACCCCATTTTCTTACATTGCAGTGAAAAGTTCAAGTTCGATATGCTATTTTATTCACTTATATTACATATTTGGTTAGGATCGGGTTAGGGGGAAAAAAAGAATGGATTATTCAGCTGTAGCATTTTTACTATTTTGGACAACTATAGGTTGTATTACTTCCTATATAGCAAAACAAAGAAACCGAAATCCGATTGCATGGTTCTTTATAGGTCTATTTTTCAGCCTTTTCGGATTACTACTCCTTTTAGCCTTACCCTCTAAATCCACTCAAATCGCTGAAAAAGAAGATGTTAAAGTTCCAGACATCAAAGTTGCTCACAGTGAAGCCGCAGCTCTATCAGACGATTCCATGTACAAAGAGCCAAGCATGCCTCGAATGTCTAGAGATACGACTATTGACTGGTACTATATAGACTTTAAATCAGCCATTATTGGACCTTTAAAACTCTCCCAACTCAGAAAATCCCTAATTGAAGGAAAGTTTGATAATAAAACTTATCTTTGGTGCGAAGAATTTCTAGACTGGACTCAAATCTGTCAGCTCCAAAACGGCGCCTCTCTTCTCGATCCTGACTTTCTATAAAATGAATTAGATAAAAAAAGGAGAGTATTTCTACTCTCCTTTT
>CAMBTZ010000009.1 GCA_945870925.1 Chlamydia trachomatis
TCTAGATAGTTCTAGTTTTTTTGGGAATTTTGCAGATGATCTTTCCGGTCAAATCACAATAGCGCCTTATACTCAAATATCGCCTCAATTAATTTTAGTGACAACTCAAAATCTTTATCCTGGTAGATCATTTATTAACGCTGCGATACCGGCATTTTCGAATCAGTCAATAGCTTCTAATGGAGAAGCAGGAACATTAGGTGTAAAACTGACCGGTTCAATAGAGAATTGCACCATAGAACTTCCCTATGCAAGTGGAGTTGCTGTAAATATTTTACCACTTTATAAATTTGATACAGACTTTTTAGCAACTACGGATCCGAATGGGCAGGGGGTAAACTATAATATTGGAACAGTAGGTAATAATAGTTTTAATTTTATTTTTACTCTTGGGCAGACTGCTCCTCTGCAAGGAAGTGTTGAAACGGTGATGGCCGGCAGTAAAATTACTCTTGGTTCGGGGGCTAATATGATTGAATTTGATATTTCAGGACCGATTGGTAGTGCAGCCGTTACAGGTACAGTTTGCGGATTAGCTATTGCAAGTGGTACTGCGGATGTTGATTTACAGCAGCCAGGTATGCCATCTATAACAATAAAAGGAAGCTATACGGGTGCAATTGCATCCCCTCTTAGTTTTGAAGATGGACTTACCGGGAATGTGAACTTAATATTTGAGGCGTAAAAAAATATGGGACAAATCATTCAGTTTGTTAATAACACAACCGATACAATAATAATTCAAGGTGTTGATGCAGACGCATTTACAAATGGTAGCTTGACTGGAGCTTTAACTTGTAAAGGGAGTAATTGTTTGCTTACCCCGGGTGAAGGGTCTGCAGGAATTGGAGATCTCTCTATTTTTCAATTAAATGGAGGAGCGGACTATGCATTTTCTGTTTCATTAATCTCTCCTGCTTCTATTGAACCATCACCATTTGCCGGAATTAATCAATCTAACTACACTGCAAAAATTAGTTCCTTAACTAATGGATATTCTATTGTTGTTATTGATACAACAATAGAGGCTTTAGTTATCGAAATTATAAATAATACAGCAGAATCAATTGAGATAAAAGGTATTGCTTTACCTTTAGATGATGGAGCTCTCATAGCTCCCTTAACAAATTTAAGTTTTTCTAGTGGTGTATACTCACTTACAGCTTCAGCAGGATCGGCTACTATTGGAGATCTTTCAATTTTTGAAACTTTTCAAATTAGCTCCACTAATTTTATATTTGATGTGGTCTTAGGGATAAATTTAATAATGCCGGATATAAGCGCACCTTTAGCAACTCAAGGGAGCTATACCGGGGGAATTACTCAAAATCAAAACCAATATACAATTACAATTAATTCGGTATCTACAGCTGAGTCGATTGTTATAGTAAATAACACTCAAGATTCAGTTATTGTTCAGGGAATTAACCAAAGTGCTTTTACTAGTAGCAGTTTTCAGGGCTCATTTAGCTGCAGCGGAGGGAACTGTTTAGTACTTCCAGGAACCGGATCAGCAGTTATTGCTAATCCAGTGCCGTTTCAAGGAGGGTTTCAGTTAAATGGAGGTGCTGATTTTGCTTTTGCTCTAAATTTAAATGGAAGTTTGTCCGCTATTGAACCTTCACCATTTAGTGGAGTAAATCAATCTAATTATGCGGCTTCAATAATTGTTGATGGAACACAATATATTATTACAATTTCAGAAACACCCTTAAATCCTACCATTCAATTTATTAACAACACAAGTAAGACAATAGAGTTACAGTCTTCATTAGATAGCGGAGCCTTTACAAATTGTCTTAATGGTCTAAGCTGGAATGGAACTAACTATTTGCAAACTACAGGAGTTGGGTCCGGAGAGATAGGGGATATCCCATCAAATTTTACAGTAAGTGTTAATTCTCTAATTTTTACCATAACCATCGGATCTTCTCCAACAATTTTACCTGCATCACAATCGGGTTATGGAGCCTCTATTAATGTCTTAGGAAACTTATATACAATTGTCATTCAAGCTATTAATGTTATTCCGCCAGGACCTGGTACTAAATTTGATTTTACAATAGCAGGATCTTTAAGTGAGTTACTATTTAGCGGTGAGATAACAGAAATGAATTACGCTGAAATGATAAGGGAAGAATCAACAATAGAGGCTCAATTTACTACAACATCGACAGGTATTGCAACTTTACAAACAAGCCCTTCAATTGGGCCATTAAATCCAAGTAGTCCTAATTTCTTAACACTTGATTCCAAAAAATCAAGCTATGGAACTCAAGCTCTATCGGGGAATGTTATGGTTCAATTAGCTTCTACTACTCCACCAGGATTTAATCTCTATAGTCAAAATGTAATAGCTGAAGATTTTTCTGCTAGTCCAAAGCCATTTTTATTTCCCCTTAATCTTACCGGTACTAGCACAACTGTCCAAATAGAGGGGCCTAATGGTGTAAACCCAGTTAGTTTAAGTTCTCCAAGCATTAATATTTCAGCTTCTTATGTATTTACTGTAACAAGTGAAACAACACCTCCTGTTTCGAGTTCTTGCACAGGTACATTATCTATGAGTGGATTTGCATTTACCTTTCAACTTCCAATGAATTTACAACAAATACCAAAAGGAATGAGTGGTTTAATAACAATTACTGACACAACTCAATCCAGTCAAACAATTACTTTGAATATTAATGCTGATAAATTTGATGCATCATCGGGTAAGGCAAGCCTAGCAATAAGTGGAAATTTTTACGGTCAAGCTTATGTAATTAATTCAGCTGAAATTGATTCAGGTGTTATATCGGGAGTTAATCCATGTATAACAATACCCGGGAATTTAACAGGTGGTGTTCCTTCACTATTCTATAATAGCAATATTACCGGAACGATTAATTTACTGTTCCAATGAGGGATTGCTAAGTTTGTGAAGCGATCTACGCAAACGGTATCTGTATAAAGCGTAGGAGATTAGAAGGAGTGCCCAAGCTATTGATCTTGGTAGGGTGACAGTCTGATAAATGCCATTATTAGGAAATCCAAATCTGCCGCCGGGAGCCCAAAATGTAAAAGCCGGTACGCCACGTAGGTTATCTTCAGGAACAAAACCAAAATCTCTACTATCTGCACTCATTGCGTGATTATCACCAAGAGCAAGATAATGTTTCTCCGGCACTTTAAGTCCATATGTTTTGATCAATTCGATGTTGAGTGATCCATCAAGATTTAGAGGTGGTCCTGTATCAATAAATGGATTATAGCGAGCTGATAGAGCTTGCTTTTCAAGTTCGGAATTTATAAATTTTTCTAAAATTGGATCTTCTTTTTTAATAATAGGTGCGCCCATAAGCATTAGATCACCATTTAGAAAGTAAGAGTAGCGAGAAGGTGAAATGCCAAAATCTTTTGAGGATGGGCTAAATCTAGTGTCGCACTCTATACCCACATTAAACAGTAGGACAGTTTTTGCTGCGTCAAAAGTAGAAAGGGGGTGATTATCTTTTGCTTTGGAGGTTAAGCCTTGAGTTTTTACATCATATAGCTTTCCTTTATAAAATTCATAGGTGCCGTCAGGAATTTGAGCATCTTTAATTTTTAAGGCATAAGGATTTTTTTTGGCATCTATAGCGCTAACGCCAAGCCTTCTGATAAGTCCATTTTCAGATACAATTCTGCCTGTATATAGATTGTCCCAAATAGCTTTTATGTGATTTTCAGTAAGGGGGATATAAGATTTTTCAAGATGAAGCATCGGTCTTAGTCTATAGTAGGAGTCTCTTGCAACTTTTGCTTTAGCAACAGATGCGTGGTGAGTAATTTCAAGGTAATATTCTGATGTTGGAAAATCTGACGGAAGGTAGTTTTTTTGTACTAAATGCTTTGGGAGAATTCTTACAGTTCCAAAATTTCCCATCCCCCATAAATTGTGTAGATCAAAATTAGCACTAGGGGCTTTTATTGCTAAATCGTAATGAACCTCTTTATTAGAAGAGAGGTATAGTTTAGCAAGAGGGGTATTCATTTGTTTGATTGTCGCCGTAGAGTAAAGATCTCCTGTTTTGGGAGGAAGAGTATTTGTAGTTACTTTCCCTTCAATCTGTATGAATGGAATATGCTCTAAATAAGATAAATCAGCTCTTTGAAGCTCAGAGGAAATATCATTTCCATTTTTATCGAACCCATATATTTTACCGCCGTAAAAATAGAGAGTATCTCCCGGAAGTCCGATTAGTCTTTTGATATATTGTTTATATCCCGGAAAAATATAAAAATACTTGGTCTTTACATTAGGAATATCCATGTTTTCACCGGTAAAGGTAAAAACACCCATTCGTTTCACATTAGAAGGATCAAATAATAAGTGTGAGGTAGTTAAGGGAATGTTTAAGCCAAACTGAGTTTTAGATACTATGAGGCGATCAATTTCTTTATAGGTAGGACGCATAGAGCCGGAGGGGATCTCATAAAGTTCAAAAGCGGATTGTCTAATAGCAATAGCTACACAAAGTGCAAAACAAAGACCAATTGTGAAATCGATGCAACTTCTAATGGGAGATTTTTTCAAATAAATATTTGACAGCACCTTCAGTTCTTGCGTTAGAGTTTTTGATAGGGTTCTGTCTTTTTTAATTAATGCATGTTGAAGTTCTTTTAGAACTGATTGAAAGTTTTTTTTAACATCTTCCGGAAATTTATGCTGATTTCTTAAGTAGGTTTTCCAGGTCGTTTTTAGAAAAGTTTCTGCTTTTTTCATGCTGTACATATTGAAATATTTTATCATAAAGGTTGCTTTTTTGGGGAGGAGAGATTTCGTCCTGAATCAATTACACGGAATTTTAAAGCAGCATCTGATGCATCTGTTATTTGCCCCCAGTAGGGAAAGGGAAAATTGTGGTTTGAGTTATTAAAATAAAGTTCAATCCGTTTACCTGATAAAAGCGATCCGTCTTTCGGATAATTGAGTCTAAAAGGTGAAAATTGAGCGGAAGAGTCCCTTTTTCCATTAATAATTAGAGGAGGATTCCAAATTTTTCGGGCGTCAATTCCTTCTGAAGAGGCATGGCCTATTTTTCTGCGTTCGTGTTCTGCAATAGGAAAAAAGGGTATATCTAAAATTTTTAATAGAAAAGAATCGTCTGCGCCCTGAGATAGCCAAGCATTTTTTGTAAAAGAGAAGCAAGTTTCAAGGCTTGTTTTTAATAGATTGATTTCTATAAGTGACCAGGAGGTATGCCCTTTGGAGCCGGAAGAGATCCAGTCTTGAACTTCTTTAGGTTTAGTAGATTCAGGAAAAGAAATTTCTTCAATAATGAGTCTTGGAAATTCTAGTGTGTGTATTCGAATTAAACTACAGAAATGATTTTGTTCAGTTATAATATAGTCTCCAACCTTCCCTTGAACAATTTTATCCTTTAAACATAAGGCAGTTAAGGATGAAGTAAAGAAAAAGGTGGCAATCATGAGAAAATGGGTCATAAAAAAAGTATACCAAACCGCTTGATCTTTTTAAAGAGGTATGCAAGGTAAGATCAATAGGAGAAAAGTTATGTCATTTAGAGTTTTAAGTCTTGTTTTTTGTATGCTTATTATAAGCTGCTTAGGTATGTACCTCGGGGAGCCAAATACAAAAAGAGGTAAAACTGAAGTAGTGGAAGTTTGTTTAATTCGAGTAGATCCGGAAGGGAGTTTTGAAGAGCAAATGGCATATCATTTAGGGGAAATTAAAAAATATCAGGCAGCTATTATCAAAGAAGAGAAAAATGCAAATCTTTATTTGGTTAAGAATCAAATGAATGACGTTAGGCAAGCAAATAGCCGGAAGTTTCAATATGTTAAAAAAGTAGAGGAACACATGGAAGCAATTGAGGGGCTGCAAGTACAAAAATGAAAGCTTTAATTGTTTCATTATTAACGTTAACCGGGTTTTTTTCATCAAGTCTAGGTGAAATGGCAACGCCTATTGCTATGACAGCATCGATTTCAAAAACAAGTGCGGCTAAAAGTCCATATATTAAGCAAAAGGAAATTGAAGAGCTTGATAATGAATTGGAATCGCTAATGAACCTTCGTGACTATTACATAAGTAAAATGCATCGATACAAATCACGCGCTATGAGATACGAATTTCAAGGGGATAATCTTGAAGAATCCAAACACCTTTCAAATGAAGCTGATAAAATTGATGGTGTTATTAAACAAATTGACGAAGAAATTGTCAAACTTGAAAAAGAGCGATCAACTCTCCTAAAAAGCTAAGGACAGCTTTTAAGGGGTGTCGATGATTACGGTTTTGATACGGGCTGTGTGTCCGGATTGAATAATTATGCAACGCTTTGGAAGCTTAAAATGCTTAGCTAAAAGTTCGATGACTGCAGAATTAGCCTTCCCATCTTCAGGGGGAGTTCTTACTTTAACTTTTAAAAATCCGTTCTCCTCTCCAATGACTCGTTCTTCTTTGCTATTGGGGGTGACTTTGACCTTGATAATCATTAGAATTTTTTGTTAACGTTTATGAATATGAGATGGTATCAAGTTTCTCTTTTTCTATGTAAGATTTTTATCTCCGTTCCATGCATTGCTCTTGGATTTGGAGATGATGCTCCTGAATTTACCTTATTTGATCAGGACGGCTTTACCCATACTTTAAAAGAGCATCGAGGTCAGTTTGTTTTGATCTTTTTTTATCCAAGAGATTTTATTTTTCATTCTGCTCAATTAACAAAAGCTTTTGAATCTAAATATTCCGATTTAAAGGGAAAGAACGTAGTTATTTACGGGATAAGTAATGACTTCATGAAAACCCATTTAGATTTTCACAAAAAAATGAATCTAACCTACGATTTGCTTTCTAATCCTGAGGAAGATGTAATTATTAAATATAAAGCTAGAGGACTCTTTGGCGGAAAGTTTATTTCATATCTTATTGGCCCTGATGGACGTATATTTAAGAAATACGAAGACAATCTTTCTGTCAAACATCCAAGTCTTGCTCTTAGTGATCTAAACTAGTTTGTTGCTTGAAATATCTCTAATATGATTGAACAAGGTTATATCGGATAAAAGGGAGTATACTCATGTTAACGCTTGTATATTGTAGTGAAAAAAGGGACCAGGGAAAAGAGAAGGGATGGTTGACAAGTGCGGGACTAGATGAGATAGAGGTGTTGCATTTCTCCGGTATCTCATTTTCAAAGGCATATAATAGAGCTTTAAAAAGTGCTAAAAACGAAATCATTGTATTTATCCGAGAAGATGTTGAATTACCCGCAAAAGGTTGGGGGGAAAAACTACTTGAACGGTTTCAGACAACACAATTTGGTGTTTTGGGAGTAGTTGGATCAATTATTGTTCCTATGTCAGGACTTGTTTGGGAAAAAGAAGAACCACTAGTCGGAAGAATTTGGTATGAGTCATTTGATAAAGAACATGAGCAGAAATTTTCTGAGAATTTCTCAGGTAAGGTGATTCCGGTTGTTGCTCTAGATGATTCTCTTTTTGCGGTCTATAGGACAAGATTGCAGGAAAGATTTGATGAGGAATTTGTCTCAGATTCATTCTATGATCTTGATTTTTTTGTAAGAAATTACAGAAAGAAAGTAAAAATAGGGGTAATCTTTGATATAAAAGTACTTAAATTAGGCCTTAATCCACAAAATGAGGAGTGGGTTCAAAATCGAAATATTTTTATTAAAAACCACTCAGATTTACCATTACGTCTAAAACCGGAAATTTTATTAACAAGTACATTAATTAAAGTAGATAAGCCTCCGAAAGTTGCGCTCTTTATTGCATCTAAATCAAAGCCTGTTGAGTTAGCATCTTGTTTAGAGTCTATATATGAATATTCTGCTTACTCGAATTTAGATATCTACGTAATTGATTTAGGATCTTCTCCAGATGACCTCTCATCGATTAAAGATTTTATTCAAATTCATCCTAACACAAGATTAGTAGAAATGAAGCATGAACACCTTCCAACCATTTATGAAGAGATCATGGAGACTACAGTAAATCCTGATACGGAACTTTTTCTTTTCTGTAATGCGGAAGTGATTTTTTTAAATGATGTAATCTCAAGAATGGTCAAAACTTATCAGGAGGATCCGGAGAAATGCGGAACTCTTGGAATTCGAATGCATACAAGAAATAACATGGTTCGTCATTTTGGACTGCAGCTTATTTCCACTTATACAGATGAAGGATATGAATTAGGTCTTGGATATCAAGGATTTCAATCAGCCTATAAATATCAAAACAAGGTAGTTAAGGGGATTTTAGGATCTACAAGGGACCTTTTAATGATTAGTAAAAAACTTTATGAAGAACTTGGCGGATTCAATAAAAAATATATGCACAGCTTAGAGGATTTTGAGCTCAATATGAAAGCTATTCTTCATGGAAAAAATAATATGCTTGTAGGTACAAGTGTCTGCTACTTTCTAGGTCCGGATATGCCAAAATTTCTCCCAAGTGATTTTGAAAGGCTTGTTGCATTTGTAAACGACAATGCTGAACTGATCACACCCTATGTCGACCTTCTCTATGCAGCTTAGAACAGATTTTTAAAACTTTTATAGTGAATAATTAGGGCTAGTATTTAGCCCGGCCTTCCATTGTTGAAAATTCTTTCCAGACAACGACTGCTTCAGCACGCATAAATTCAGTACATTTAATCTTTCGATCTTTGATCTCTTTTTTCATTTCAGCATAGTAATCATCATCTGCAAATTGTCCATATTTCCTTGAGTCTTCAACGGTTGCAGCATAGTAGATCTCACTTATGTGAGCCCAATAGGCGCCACAAAGACACATTGGACAACAAAAAGCACTCGTATAAAGGACGCATCCCTCTAGGAGGGGATTTCCCAATTTTTTGCCCGCTTTTCGGATTGCATCTATTTCAGCATGACAAGTTGCATCATTGTCTCCAACTACACGGTTATAACCTTCAGCAATAATCTCATTGTCTTTAACAATGACAGCGCCAAAAACGCCCCCTGACTTTTTTTCAATCCCTGCAAGTCTGCTTAATTCAATAGCTCTTTGCATGAATTTTTCTTGAGGATGATGAGTCATAGTTTTTTCTCCGTAATAGGTTATGATACCCTTTACTATGCAATCGGATAGAATTATGTACATAAAAATCGCAAGGCTTTAATTTATAGCGATTTAGTTAGAATCCCCACGAAAGGCGAGCGGCAATGTAATCGGTGTGTTTTTTAAAGAATTGACCTTCGCTGTAGCCGTTATGATATTCGGCAAAAAGTCTGACTTTTCGACCTGCACCTTGAAGTTTGGACCATTCATAGCCAAGTTGAAGGGTGATATCAAATTTAAAATCGTTTGCTTGCCAATTTTGGAAGTCTGCTGCAAAGAAGGGAGCTCCATAAAGTCTGTGGTAGTGGTAACGAAGGCCCATGAAACGCCATTCTAGTCCGTATTCGGCATAAAAAACTTTCATAGGATAGCTCTTGTCGCTATTTACTACAAAACCGGGACCTGCATAAACTCGTAGCCCATTTGTTGCTTGGTAGGATGTAAAAAAGTCAATTGCTTCAAAGCTTGGATTTACACGATCAACATCAATATGATTGACCATGAATTCATCACCAAGGTGACTTGAAATATGATAGGCTCGGAGTCTGTAGGACCATTTACCAACAGCATAAGAGAGGGGTATCATAAGAATGTAGTCGGTAGTGATCAATTCGGCCCACTCGCCATTGGGGTGGTTTTTGGGAGCTATATCAAAATCGGCCCATACGCAAGCTGCAATATCAATTTGAAGATCGCCATGCCATCTGAAAACATCAAACCATCTAAATATGGGAAAGAAATCACCAAGAGAGATTGCAATTTGATTTTTTGCAAGGTAGTCGTTATAGCGATAAGCAATTGAATAAATTGGTTCTCGAGGATTTGCAATAAGGGGTTGGAATATAACTGTAGATTCCGGAAACCAAACTCCTTTTACTTGTCGAATAGGTTGTCTTTCCTCAATTCGAGCTTTTGCTGCAGGATCAAGGTCTGCGACTTTTACTTGCGCAACATCAGGAAGATCTTTAACAAATTCAATGATACTATTTCGAATTCGATCATCTTTTGGTAAATTATACAGGAAGACGTGACCCTCTTTATTTACATAAACAAGAACATTCAATTCGTAATAATTAGCATCAATCAGAGCTTGGATATACCCTTCTAAATAGGACGCTGTCTCTTCTTTTAGACGTTCTTGGGGAATCTGATCTTGTCTGGAGAGTCGTAAATTTTTCTTTTTTTCATTCTCTGCGATCAATAAAAGATCGTCTTCTAGGATAGATTCTTCATTGAAATCAATGAGAGTTTCGCAATTATTTGCAAACATAGGAGTACACAAAAGTGCACAAACAACCGAAATAGAACAAAATGTACTCAAGAACACCTCAAAATCGCATAGAATATTTTATAATATATACTTTATTGCTATAACAGAGAAAGAAAATTTGCTCAAATGATTTAGAAAAATTTAAATTTCACTTAAAAGATAAAGCCAGGCGAGTATACCAAATCCTCCAATGATAATTCCTGTAATTCGATTGATCCAGATCATTGAGTTTTGTGTTACTTTTTTTCTAAAAAGTGAGACGCCTTCACTCAATAGAAACCACCAAAATGTTGCCCCTATGAATACTCCGAGAACAAGGAAAAGTGCATTTAACCAATCGCCGCGAAGATTTGCAAGACCAAGACCTGTAAATACAGCTAGGTAGGCGATAATTGTTAGAGGACTTGTAAGAGTGAGAAAGAAAGTCGATATAAAATCTCTAAAAAGAGTTTTATGAGTTGTTTTTTTTGTAATATCACCTGGTTTTGCATTGAATGTTTTAAATCCTAAATAGAGAAGAAATGCGCCCCCAATCATGTGAAGGTAAAAGTGTGTTTGCAAAAGATAATCGGAAACAAGGGTAAGTCCGCTTACTAAAATGAGTCCGAAAATTACGTCGGCGACTGCGGCTCCTAAACCTGAAAATAGTCCGGAAAGTCTTCCGAATGCAAGAGTTCTCCGTATGCAAAGGACGCCAATTGGTCCTACAGGAGCTGCAATAGAGAAGCCTACAATAGCTCCCTTAATAAAAAATTCAAGGCCCATTTTTATCCAATATTTTTTCTACTAGCAAAGGTGTTGTTTTAACACGCTGCGGTATTTCTGGCAATAGCCCACCAACCTGCATTTCCCAGAGTTTTGCATAGTGTCCATTCATTCCTAAGAGGGCGGAGTGAGAGCCTTCTTCAACTATTTTGCCTTTTTCAAAAACTAAGATTCGATCCATTTGAGTAAGTGTTGCAAGCCTATGTGCACAAACGATCGAGGTTCTGTTCTTCATTAATTTTTTCAAGCTGTCTTGTATATAACGTTCAGTTACTGAATCCAGAGCTGATGTGGCTTCATCGAGAATCAAGATAGGAGCGTTTGCAAGTATTGCTCGAGCAATTGCAATGCGTTGTCTTTCGCCACCTGAAAGTTTTGAACCTCGTTCACCAACATGTGTGTTATAACCGTCGGGAAATTTTTTGATAAATTTATCACAGTGGGCAAGTTCAGCTGCTTTAAAAATTTCATCATCAGTAGCGTTTGGGTTTCCGTAAAGGATATTTTCCTTTAAGGTTCGATGAAATAGAATCGGATCTTGGGGAATGAGGGCGACTTGCCTGCGTAGCGACTCAAGAGTGATTTTAGAAAGGTCTTGATTGTCAATTAAGATTCGGCCTTTGTCAAGTGCATACATGCGTAAAATCAGACCAATAAAGGTCGATTTACCTGCACCGGAATAGCCAACTAGACCTACTTTTTCACCACCTCGAATTCTAACATCTTTATTTTGAAATATTCGATTTTTTTCATACTGGAAGAAAACTTTATCGAAGATGATCTCTCCTGAAATAACTGCAAGTGGTCTAGCATCAGGAAGATCCACTACGTCTTTTGGGTCATTCATTACACTCAGTGCTTGCTTACCAATTCCAACAGACTGAAACAAAAGAGGGAGTGAATTATTAATTATTGTTAGGAGTAAAACTAAATTTAGGGTTGTGTTAAAAATTTGTACAACTTCGCCAGTCGTAATAAGCCCATGAATCCAATAATAGAACATAAAACCGTTAATGCCTATTCCTCCGATAACAAGTGTTAACATACTTAAGGTTAGTCTCATAACCTCAACATATCGTTTTGCGGTTTTGTTTTTATTTTTTTCATCTTTCTGGAAGGGGCCAAGAAATGATTTTTCATAATGAAAGCGATGAAAGAGGTTCACAGCAAAATTATTTGTTAAACTATCAACAATTTTCCCCAAAAGGATGGATCTGGATTCGCTATAAATATTTTCATAGTGGGTACATTTTTTTATAAATAAGAAGCAGGTTAATAAGTACAGGGCAAGCCAGACGACAAGAGCAAAGGAGAAAAAAAAGTTGATGTTTGCAAAGAAAATAATACTTAACAGAAGAGCCGCAACGCCTGGAAAAATTGTTGTTAATAGTAGCTGTAGTATTGAAGTGACATGAGTTGTCATATCTGAAATTTTATTTGCAAGACCTCCTGCAAACCTGTCATTAAAATATTTAGGTGAGTGGTGTTGAACATGATCAAACATCGATATTCGGATATTTGCTTCAACTTTAGGGAGGAGAAAAGCAAGTAAAAAGCCTTGGATTCTATAGCCGGCATCAATTCCTATCCAAAGAGCCAGGCCAAAATAGATGGGTATTTTTAGATTGATCCAGGCAATGCTTCTTGTGGAATCGTAGGATGTGAGTGTATCAACAACAATTTGAAAGAGATACGGCCAGACGGTTGTTTCAAGGGCCCAAACAAATGAAGAGATAAAGACAACTATAAAACCCCATTTATAAGGCTTAATATACCTCCAAATGAACGAGGTTAATGATTTGTAATTATCCATATTTGACATATACAACAAAGTTAATTAATAGGTTAAAATTTTTTCTATTTAATTTTTGTTATATTGGATTATGAGGTTGCAGTTATCTTTTGCATCGTGCTAGAATGTAGCCCAAGTGATTCAAAAATTGGGTTTTTTTTAACAAAGCTGCCCTGAGTTTGAATTTGGCGTAGCCAGCGATTAAAAAAAGATTTTTGAAACAAGACCGGCGCAAGTCAGTCATAATGAGGATATCAAGTGAAAGAACAAGGACAAGAGAAATCATTTAAAGATTTCGACCTTAGCGAATCAATTCAAGAAGCAATTGCAAAATGTGGTTTTACAAAACCGACACCTATACAAGCAGAGGTAATTCCTCACATTTTAGCAGGTGTAGACGTAGTAGCTCAGGCACAAACAGGTACAGGAAAAACAGCAGCGTTTGGTTTGCCGGCGCTAGAACTTATTTTAAATAAGCCTCCAAAAGAAGGGATGCTTGTTATTACCCCAACAAGAGAACTTGCAGTACAGGTTAGCGAAGAAATTGCTAAATACGGAAGAAATTCCGGAATTAAGACAGTTGCTGTTTATGGTGGCGATAGTGCTCAGCGTCAAATAGATGCAATCCAAAGAGGTGCTAATGTAATCGTTGCAACACCAGGTAGATTGTTAGATCTATTAGAATCTAAGCGACTAAAGAACTTTGAACCCTCTATTGTTGTGTTAGATGAAGCTGACGAGATGTTGAATATGGGATTTCTGGAAGATGTACAGTCAATTTTCCAATATCTACCAAAAGAGAGACAAACTCTCCTTTTCTCAGCAACATTATCTGATCCTATTCAAAGACTGATTAGAAAAATTTTAAAAGACCCAATGTTTATTACAGTTGGTTCTACAGGCTTTAGCCATCAAGATATCGAGCATATTTTTTATGACCTAAAAGACCATAAAAGAGAAAATGCATTCTTTAGACTCTTGCTTGCTAACAATCCAAGTAAGGCGATTGTTTTTTGTAGAACAAAAAAAGACGTTGATGATCTTACAGTGATTCTTACAAAAATGGGATTCCCGGTAAGATGCCTTCATGGCGATATCCAACAAAGCACAAGACAGCAAGTAACAAATTCCTTTAAGAAAGGCGATATTAAATTTCTAATTGCTACAGATGTAGCTGCAAGAGGACTAGATATTTCTGATGTTTCTCATATTTTCAACTACCAAATTCCATTTGGACCGGACGAATATGTACATAGAGCAGGAAGAACAGGAAGAGCGGGAAATAAAGGGATTGCAATTACTTTAGGTACAGCACACGAACTAAGAAAATTAGGTCGCATGTTAGGTCCTAGAACAAGTGAAATTACAATACATCCTATCCCTTCAGCTAAGCAGATGTATAACATTCAAGTTGAAACATTCACAAACTCTATTGCTAAACAACAGATGCGCGAAGGCGTTAATGATGTGGTTGCAAAACTTCAAGAGAAAGTTGATTCTGAAGAGCTTGTTGCTCTATTAATTTCATACCTAATTGATAAAGAGAAACTTGTTCAACAAGAAGAAGATAAGTTTGAATCTTCATCAAGAGGATCGCCACGCAGAGAAGGTGGTTATGGTGATAGAGGACCGCGCAGAGAAGGCGGATACGGCGATAGAGGACCGCGTAGAGAAGGTGGTTATGGCGACAGAGCTCCACGCAGAGAAGGTGGATACGGCGACAGAGGTCCACGTAAAGAAGGCTCATTTAATAGCGACAGACCAAAAAAAGAAGGCTTTGGCGATAGAGCTAGAAGACTAGCTTTTACTGGCAACAGAACATCTAAGCCAAGACCTGCGTTTAGCGGTGACTCAAAAGGTCCAGCTCGCAGCAAGTAATACATTTATATTTTTTACCTTACGCATCTCTTGCGTAAGGTAATCTTTTGTTTTTCGATTCTGATCGCCTTTTTTGTAATAATGGATATGATAGAGAAGAATTGGAGAATAGATGCTTCGAAAAATAAAGGCACCCCATCATACAAAATCGATTTTATTTCATCTTTTTTCGCTTCATAGGGGAAAAGAGAAGCCGAGTATTCCTGATGATGTTAAAAAGTCCCTATTTAGGATAGCTAAATTGCCAATTGATGAACTCTTTAGTGAGTTGTCATCAACAAGAGAGGGGATAAGTAAGAATAGCGAGAGAAGACGAGCTAGCAAGGGGGGGCTTAACGAAATTATTACGGAAAGACCGCCTACTTGGTATGAGGTTCTTTTTAACAATATTACAAATCCGTTTGTACTTCTTCTTTTAGGGCTTAGCATTCTTTCGTGGCTGCTAGGAAATATTCCAGGGCTAATTATTATTTTGGTTATGGTTTTTATTGGTGTTGCCATCCGGTTTATTCAAGAGTTTCGTTCCAATCTTTCTGCCTCAAAATTAAGGGCGCTTGTAAGTACTAAAGCGACTGTAATTCGTGGAAAATGGGTGAATGATAGAGAGGAAATAACATTTAAATATTTAGTTCCCGGTGATGTTATTTTTTTATCGGCAGGAGATATGATTCCAGCTGATGTTAGGGTCTTTTCGGCTCATGACCTGTTTATTAGTCAATCCTCTCTTACAGGTGAGTCAATACCTGTAGAAAAACATGAAATCAGCCCTGATGAAATTAAAGATGATTCAACCCTAGGATTAAAAAACATCTGTTTTATGGGGACTAGCGTAGTAAGTGGAATTGGAAAAGCGATAGTTGTTGCTACAGGAAGTAAAACCTATTTTGGATCTATAGCTCATGCAATTACAGCTAAAAGACCTGAGACTAGTTTTAATATTGGAATTAATAAAGTAAGTTTACTGCTCATTCGATTAATGGTTTTCATGATTCCGGTTGTATTCATAATCAATGGGTTTGGAAAAGGTGACTGGTTTGAGTCGCTACT
This sequence comes from Chlamydia trachomatis, assembly GCA_945870925.1. Classification (GTDB taxonomy): domain Bacteria; phylum Chlamydiota; class Chlamydiia; order Chlamydiales; family 2-12-FULL-49-11; genus VGMD01. The sequence goes on from CAMBTZ010000009.1 coordinate 15,843, forward strand.
TTTTGCCCTTTCTGTTGCAGTTGGACTCACTCCTGAAATGCTGCCAATGATTGTAACAAGCAACCTTGCGCGCGGGGCTATGAATATGGCTAAGCAAAAAGTGATTGTAAAGCAGCTCAATAGCATACAAAATTTTGGCGCTATGGATGTTCTCTGTACAGATAAAACAGGAACTCTTACTGAAGATAGGGTAGTGCTCCAGCAATACCTTGATGTTGAGGGTAGAGATGATAAGGAAGTTCTTCTCTTCGCCTATTTTAATAGCTATTATCAAACAGGACTGAAAAACCTGCTTGATTCTGCGGTCTTAGAACATGTTGAGTGCCAAGATCGAATTGCTCAAACTAAAAAAGTAGATGAGATCCCGTTTGATTTTGAGCGTAAGAGGATGTCAGTTGTAATAGATGAGGGGGAAAAAAGATGGCTGATTTCAAAAGGTTCGTTTGATTCAATACTCTCTGTTTCTAAACCAATAGATTCTAGGGCAAAGGAGCTCTATGACGAGCTAAATAAAAAAGGGTTAAGAGTGCTTGGGTTGTCAAGGAGAGAACTTCCAAGTGATAATACAACTGTGTATCATCCAAATGAAGAAAGAGATCTTACTTTTCTTGGTTTTTTAGTCTTTCTTGATCCACCAAAATTAAGTGCTGCTGAAGCAATTAAAGCTCTTCAAAATTCGGGTATCGCAGTTAAGGTAATTACTGGAGATGATAGATATATTACTGAAAAAGTGTGTGAGTGGGTCGGATTAAAGGTTGATGGTATAATTACAGGTCATGACTTAGAGGCTATGGATGCAAAAGAAAAAAGTGAAAGGATAGAAAAGGCCACGATTTTTGCTAAGGTGAGCCCCCTTCAAAAAGCTGAAATAATTAGAGTGCTCAAGGCTAATGGCCACACAGTTGGTTTTTTAGGTGATGGAATCAATGATGCACCTGCTCTTAGAGAATCTGATATTGGAATATCAGTTGATAGCGCTGTCGATATAGCTAAAGAGTCATCAGATATCATTATGCTCGAAAAAAGTCTCCTTTTTTTATCACTTGGAGCGATTGAAGGGCGAAGAACCTTTGCTAATATTTTGAAATATATCAAAATGGCTATAAGTTCTAATTTTGGTAACGTTTTTAGCATCCTTGGAGCCAGCCTTTTCCTCCCTTTTTTGCCGATGCTCCCTCTACAGCTTCTTTTACAAAATCTTCTCTATGATCTGTCTCAGGTCGCAATACCCTTTGATAAGGTTGATTCTGACTATCTTTTAAAGCCCCGCCAGTGGAATAGCTCCGGAATTACAAGGTTCATGCTCTGTATAGGCCCGATCAGCTCAGTTTTTGACTATTTTACCTTTGCCGCCCTTTGGTTTATTTTTGGAGCTAATAATATAGGTGTGCAGGCACTTTTTCAAACAGGATGGTTTATGGAAGGGCTTTTTTCGCAAACTCTTATTGTTCACATGATTAGAACGTATAAAATCCCGTTTATCCAAAGCCGGCCTTCTGCCGCCCTCTTCTTCTTAACCCTTATTATCATAATAATAGGGCTAACCCTCCCTTTCACCGTTATAGGTAAGCTTGTAGGAATGGTTGCGCCCCCTTACACTTATTTCCTCTATCTTTTCCCTGCTGTTCTAGCTTATTGCCTTGCAACTCAAGTGGTTAAGATATTCTATATCCGAAAATTCAAAGCTTGGCTTTAACGTTAACGTTAACGCAGGGTAAACGAAATTGGTGCCTGACCCCTAACCTTGGGTAAACGAAATTGGTGCCTGACCCCTAAAATTTTATAATTAATATTTAATTGTTGTTAATAAAGAATCTGTTTTATATAATTTAGGTGTTTGAAAATCAGTTTATAAGGAGAATGCTATGTCATTATCATTATTAGAAGCAGTTACGGAGTATTTGCCAAGTTCGATCCATGAGACTGTTGGGCAAAGAGCTCAGGGTAAATTCACAGATTGTTGGAAGGTTATATTGAATTTGATCAATAGAATTCGTTCATGTGTAGTTAGTTTTTTTGCAAGTTGTATACCACAATCAGCTCCTAAGGCTTTTGTACCCCCTGTAACCTCTGTAACCTCTGGTGATGCTATTAAGATAGCTGATGTTTTTGCTCCATTTACAAATGGTTCTACAAGTGCGCACGACAGGCTTAGTGCTGTCCAAGCGAAGCTTCAATCGGGTGAGGGAATTTTAAATGAAGAAATTACTGATGCAGTATTTAATAGCGCAGGAATGAGGTCAGTTAAAGAGCAACTAAGAAACTGGTTTTTATCTGATTGTAATGCTGCAGATAATAATATCAGGCAGAATTCTAGGATTTATCAAGAGGAATTTATAGATAAATTAGGTGTAATTAAAGATTATTTTAAAGAGCTAACTATTAAAGCTGATGATGTAGTAATTCGAATGGCTGAATTAAGCGCGTTTATGTGTGATTCTTCAGAAGGAATGAGTTCGAATGACCTAAAAAATAACTTTAGAGCTCTGCACTTACGTACTTTTGAAAATATTAAAATAGGTCCGCTTACTGTTAGCAAATTATTGATGATTTATGAAATTCAACTTCAAGATGATATTTTCTGGGGTGAGAATCTAAGAGGACCTACTTGTGAGACTTCTACAAGTGCGCTAACAGCTGAAGCTTTAAGGGAACTACCAAACTACTATCATGTTGCTTTTACGGATTGTGTAGGTACCTCTATAGAAGCTAAGTAAGTTAGTAGTTAAAATAAATGTTATTTTTGCAGCTCTCAGGGTTCTACTTGAGGGCTGCTTTTTTGTTTTGCTCCTTGATTAAAAGCTTAAAATTTGTATAAAAAGACTAATGAATCCGATTGATCGTTTCAAAACCTTATACATTAACACTATTAGAACGTTTGATCGTGATAATAAGTTGTCTGACTCTATTATAGATCGATTGTTTAACCAGGCAGTTCTTGACTGGAGGAGTAATAGTTTATATTGGTGTGCAAAGGGTCTAGATTCGCGCTTGGAACATCCTTTATATATAAGCAGGTTAAAGTTATGGTTAGATTCGAATAAAAGTCCTTTAGAGTGCCAACTATCTATATCTATTATAGATCGGGCTATTAGTGATGTGCAAAAGAGTTTAAGCATGCTTGAGTCAGAATCAAAGGTGGCTTGCTGCGTGTCTACTAAATTAAGCTGTGATTATACTGGTTTATTCCCGATAAATTATGTTACTAAGGCGGTTATTCATAGATCTCCTATTGAAGAACTAGTTAGGTTGTATCCCTTTAGAGATCAGATTGTGAGAATAGCTGAAGACGCTGAATTTAATTTAATG
>CAMBTZ010000010.1 GCA_945870925.1 Chlamydia trachomatis
CATAAGAATTACATTCCCAGCGCGAGTTCAAAAAAATATTAGCTCGTTTTTCCACAACTGGTATCGCTACATCCTTTTAATTATAATACTATTAGGAGCTTTTTTAACCTATTGCGGATTTGTTGCAATATAAAAAATATCGTCTGTGATAGAATTCCTCTCATGAAGAATTCTATCAAGGCAATTATTTTTGACTGCGACGGCACACTCGTTGATAGCGAAGAGTCTCACCTTGCTGCTTGGAAAAAAGTTGCAAGCAATTACACAAGTAACTTTACCCAAAATGATTATATAGAATTTGTAGGTGGTTCTGATTCATCACTTTCTCAAATACTAGCAAAAAGAATTGGTCATGATTCAGCAGCCGAACTTCTAATTCAAAAAAGAGACTATTTTCTTGAATACCTACATAACGGCCTCCCTCCAATTGTAGAAACCGTTAAATTTGTAAAAAAGTTATTTAAAGAGAGAGAGTCCCACGGTCTTAAACTTGCTGTTGCCTCTGCTGCATTAAAGTATGAGGTCTTAGCTAATATAAAAACAATCGGCTTTGAAAATCGTTTTGATGTTGTCCTATCAGGACATGACGACCTAGATGACTATTCAGATCCGGAAGGGGTAAATAAACCAAAACCTTACATCTATCTTCATGCAGCAAAACTACTCGGAATCTCTCCATCAGAATGTATCGTAATCGAAGATAGCTTTACAGGTGTTGCAGCGGGAGCAAATGCGGGTTGCTTCACAGTCGCAATCCCAAACGCCTTCTCAAAAACCCATGACCTCTCAAGAGCCTCTCTAAAACTTGATTCATTTTCCGGCCTTACCATAAAAAACTTCCTAGATATTGTTCACGGCCTCATATGACACGTATTGTTGCATCCTCTGACTTTCATGGAAAATTACCCACAAACATTCCGGAGTGTGATCTTTTTTTAATAGCAGGAGATATTTGCCCTTCTGGCGAGCCTATAGAACAAGCAGCTTGGCTAAACACCACCTTTAGAAATTGGCTTGAAACAGTCCCTGCAAAAAAAGTTGTCGCTATTGCAGGAAATCACGATCAAATTTTTGAAAGAGCACCCGAATTAGTTCCTATTAATCTGCGCTGGCACTATCTTCAAGACTCTTTTATCACAATAAATGGCCTTACAATCTATGGCACACCTTGGCAACTACCATTTTGGGGCGCATTTAATCTCTCCGACGGCAGACTTACAGAAATCTACAAAAAAATCCCTAACAACACTGACATCATCATCAGCCACGGCCCACCCTTTGGAATTCACGACGAGGTCCCCGGCAAAAACAGCCCCATCCACACAGGATCAAATTCCCTCCGCACCCGCGTCCTCCAAATCAAACCCAAGCTCTGCATATTTGGCCACATTCACCAAGCATACGGGCTCTCCACCCAAGACGGCATCACCTTCGCCAACGTCTCCCTTGTAAATGACGACCTCAAAATCGCCCATAACCCTATGCTCTTTGACCTTAATTCTTAATTCGTGTGACAACTTTATCTATGTAAATTTAATTCACTATATAGAAAGCTTCTAAGGTTTTTGTACAGCTTTTAAGAAGCTGTTTTAAATCTTGTAAATTCACGATACCAATATGAAGCATCTAACTTTTCAAGATTGTATTCTCCTTGCGACATCTCTTCATATTTTTTTTCTAGATACTCTTCTGTAAGATCACTCCAATCTTCAACTATCAAAACTGGAAGCCCTTCATATATAGGATCTAAATCTGATGATTTTACAGCAGGAATAGCACCTAAATATAAAGCCTCCCACGTTCTATGGCAATCTAACCCATTTCCTATCAGGGAAAGCACAAATTTATTCGAAGCTAAATCTACTAAATAATCTTCATAAGCCTTGGAATTTGCATCCTAGCAATAAGGCTCAAACTTAAACATTTTATAAACTTCTCCCCTTTCTTTTGGATGACAACCTCTACTCACATTCTGCGCGTACCAAACAAGGATTTGGGGATCCTCTAAAAGATTTCTATATTTTCCGGGCTCCGGTAGATCTCCATTATGAGTGATAAGCACATAAGGATTGTCGATATGAGGATGGCTCTTTCTTAAAAAAGATTCTAGAAAGTCTATTTCTACAAAAATCACATCACCATATTTCACAAGCTTTGCGTTAAATCTAGAATCTTTATAATATACATAATCTGAAAAATCACGAAATGTGTCTCCAGAAATAAATGGAGCGTTGCTCTCTCACTTGTATATCACTAAAAAGAGGTGCAAGAAAAAATAAGCAACTAAAAAATAAATTTCGCAATTTCATATATAATATTTTTTCATAACTTTCAGTCAAAATCAATCACTAAATTCAGCTTGCCAGCCAACACCGAGAGCTTTATATAGGTAAATTGTGTCTAGAAGGGTTTTGGTGCGGGAAGCAAGAAGGAGCTGTTCTGAGTAATTGGACTCTCTTTCACTCTTAAGAAGATTGAGAAGCCCAACAAGACCTTTGATATAGCGCTCTTTAGAAAGATTCACAAGATCTGCATACCGATTGCTAGCTTCGTTTCTTTGGTTGATTATTTGTAGATCTTGCGTGTAGGTGGCAATTGCACTTTCAGTCTCTTCAAGCGCTTTAAGAATTGTTTGTTGGTAGGTATGAGAGACTGATTCTGTTTTTGCACGTTTGGTACGGAGATTGCCAACCAGCTTGCCCCCTTTGAAGATTGGAAGGTTGAGATCGCCTCCAAAGGACCAGGTTTTGCTTGCTAGTGCAAATAAATTCCCAAGAGAAAGGGATTGAAAGCCGCTATCTCCCATTAGGACAAATGATGGGAAAAATGAGGCAACTGCAACGCCTACGTCAGCTGTTGCCTCGGCAAGTTGTCTTTCGACTTTACGGATATCAGGCCGTCTTCGAAGTAAGTCCGATTTTAGTCCGACTGCAATAGTTTGTGGTATTGTGGGAAGATTGCTTATGGGGAGAAGTTCTTCAAGCAATGTTTCTGGAACAGCACCTGTTAAAATTGAAATGGTATATATATTTCGATGGATTTGAGCTAAGAAATTTGGAAGTTTTGCTCTTTCTGCTGCAAGTATTGCTTGAATAGATTCATCATCCAGCCGACTTACATAGCCAACCTCAAATTGCTTATGAATCAAAAGGTATTCAATTTCTAGTAGCTGTATATTTTGTTCAATTAATTTTGATTCTTTTTGTGACGCGCGAAGCTCAATATAGTTATTTGCAATTTCTGCCATTACTGAGAGCAAAACTGCATTTCTCTCCTCTATTTTTTCTCCAATATATGCAGTAGCAGATTCAACTTGCCTTCTTGTTTTGCCCCAAATATCAATTTCCCAACTTGCATCAATAACAGCATTATATAGATTTTGTAGCTGTGGTGCTTGTAAAAAAATAGGGAGAGTACTAGGAGTTGAATCTACGCCGGCAATATCATTTCCAGCAAAAACAGGACCGTTTTTACTAAAATAGGTTCTTGTTGCGTTAACATCTGCCCCAATTTGTGGAAAAAATGCTGAAGCTACTATCTGTCGCATTGCTCTAGCCTGCATAATATTAGAAGTTGCAGTTAAAACATCATTATTAAATTCAGCAGCTGTTTTGATGTACTTATTTAAAAGATCGTCACCAAACACCTCCCACCACTTAATTAAGGGTGCATCTGTGTCTTCTACTTTTTCAGCCCAGGTACTAGCTATGGCATTTTCAGGGGTCTTATAATTTGGTCCCACCGAGCACCCTGCCAAAATCAAGACAAAAATAAATAATTTATAATGTTTTAAAAACAAGTAACCTTCTTTGCGTCTTTGCCGCTTAGCGTTAATGTTTTTTTTGTAAAATATAGAGTTCTTGCTCAGGTTGATTTTTTTTAGGTAAAGCAAAAAAGAATTAACGCAAAGGCGCAATGACGCAAAGAATTGAATAATTTTATTTTTCAGATAGATTCGCAATGTTACACTATTTTTAGATCGATTTCTTTTTTTCATTGCAATCTCCTTCGAAAAAACAGACCGGCACCAACTGTGTTAAATATGCCGATAATAAGTAGTGAAACCATATTTTGAAACACCATTTTAGCAGGCATTGCCTTTAGAAAAATCCCTTTGGAAATAATCAGCATATATTTAAGGGGTATTAAATAGGTAACAGGCTGAAGCCAGTTCGGCATATTTTCAATGGGTGTTGCATAACCTGATAGCAAGACTGATGGCATCATAAAAATAAATGTTCCGAGCATTGCCTGTTGCTGTGTTGATGATATTGATGAAATAAATAGACCAACACCACTAATTGAAAGAACAAAAACAAAAAGACTTATAAGGTATAGAAAAAATGAGCCTGTAAATGGGACTCCTAAAAAATAGACTCCAATTACAACCATTAATAATCCCTCTATTAATCCGATTATGATTCCTGGGATAAGTTTACCTATTAAAATTTCATACGGGACAAGTGGTGAGACAAGAAGTTGATCAAAAGTTCCAAGCTCTCTCTCTCTGGCAACTGATTGGGTAGTCACAACAAGACATGTTAGCATAGCTAAAACAGCTACTAGACAGGGTATGTTATACCATACATAGAGAGTATTTGGATTGAACCATACCCTTGTTGTTAAATGGACATTTTGGATAAATTCTTCATTTTTTGCCGAAAAATCGTTATTAAAATCATTAATAATTTGACCTGCATAACCGGCAACTATTTGTGCCGTATTTGTTTTTCTTCCGTCAAAGATAAGTTGAATTCTTGCCGGTTTTCCTGCATCTAAGTCTCTTGAAAATTGTTCATCAATCGAAAGAACCATTAAACCTTTTTGATGATCCATAAAAGGACCTATTTGCTCAACTCCTTGAAGAAATTGGACGTTATAACTAAAAATAGGGCTCCCATAAAATCTTTCCACAAGGTCAAACCCTTGCTCTCCAGAATCTTTATTTAAAATACCGATTGAGACATTTTTTACATCAAGTGTTGCTGCAAATGTAAAAATGCAAAGCTGGATGAGAGGTGGTAGTAAAATCGATATGCGAACTTTTGGATCTCGAAGTACTGCTAGAAGTTCTTTCCAAATTAAAGCTTTTATCCTACTCAATCTAGCCTCTTTGCTGTTTTAAACGCAGTAATTGAGAAAAAAATGATCCCTAATCCAATAATTGGTAGCATATCGTAAAGAATCAAACTCCAAACATTTCCAACTAAAAAAATACTTTGAAGACTTTGAACAAAATATTTAGCAGGTATTATATAGGTTATAAATTGAATCCATCTAGGCATACTATCAATTTCAAAGAGAAATCCGGACATGATGTAGGCTGGTAAAAAACCAACAATCAGAGTAATTTGGTAAGCAAGAATTTGATTTTTAGTTAATGTAGAAATCATCAAACCAAGACCTAAAGATGAGACTAAAAAAATTGCAGAGACAAGCATTAGCAAAAGAAAAGAACCTCTTAGTGGCAAATCATAACAGACAATTGAAACAATAACGCACATAATCATCGAAATCATCCCAAGAAAAAAATAGGGAATCACCTTAGCAATCACAAGCTCTCTAATTCCAACAGTTGTAGAGATAAGAGCCTCCATTGTCCCCCTCTCCCACTCTCTTGCAACTACAAGAGCAGTTAAAAGAGCGCCAATAAGAGTCATTATAATTGCAAGCGATCCGGAGAGGAGAAAAAACCTACTTTTAAGCTGCTCATTGTACCATATTCTTGTTTCTGTATTCACAATAGGGATTTCACGGGAAAATCCAGATTCAATTGCTTCTTGAGTAAGCCAGTTTCTAAAAACTCCTTGTGCATACGTAAGTACAAAATTTGCGGTATTTGTTTCACTACCATCAGCAATAACTTGAATAGGAGCTATTTTATCAGGTCTATTACGGTACTGAGTAAAATATGAAGGGATAACAAAAAAACCACGAATTTCTCCACTTGTTAATCCCTGTTGCAATTCTCTAACATCTCTTACTATCTCAACATCAAAATAAGTGGAATCTGTAAGTGATTTAGCAAAACTTTGGGCATCGGGCGATGTATCTTCCATAACAAGACCTACTCTTAAATGATCTAAATCAAGAGAGACTCCTGAACCGTATAGAAAAATAAGTAGAAGAGGTAAAAAAATGGTTATCAAGAGCGTACTTGGATCTCGAATGATCTGAAAAAACTCTTTTACCATGAGCGCCCTTACTCGTCTGAATCTCCCCTTTCTATTTTCTTGCATCAACAGCCTCAATCATATGAACAAAAGCATCTTCTAAAGTCGGGTTTAAATTCTCTTCTGTTTTAACCTGATCCTTAAGATTATTTGGGGTATCCATATTAATTATTTTGCCCTGATAGATAAGAGCAATTCGATCACAATACTCAGCCTCTTCCATAAAATGAGTCGTCACCATAATTGTGACTCCTTTAGCAACAAGCCCATTGATATGATTCCAAAATTCTCTCCTAGTCACAGGATCAACACCAGATGTTGGCTCATCCAAAAAGAGAACTTCCGGATGGTGCATATTTGCACAGGCCAAACTAAGCCTCTGTTTAAATCCGAGCGGAAGCATTTCAGCTGATACAGACAGATATTCCTTTAATCCAAATACCTCGATCATCTCTTCAATTGCAGCTCTTTTTTCTGACATTCTTAAATTATAGGCCCCTGCAAAAAAATTAAGATTTTGCCTCACACTTAAATTTCCATAGAGTGAAAATTTTTGAGCCATATAACCAATACGCGCTCTTGCCTCTGAAGGCGCCTTTTGCAGGTCCATACCGTAAACAAAAGCTTTCCCGAGTGTTGGATTCAAAAGCCCGCAAAGCATTTTAAATGTTGTTGTTTTTCCTGCACCATTTGGCCCTAATAGCCCAAAAATCTCCCCCTTTTTAACTTGAATCATAATTTTATCTACAGCTGTATAATCACCAAATTTTTTTGTTAAATCTTCAGCTAGAATAGGCGTTTTAATATCTCCTTTAACAACAGGGGCTTTATTAGCAAGTTCTGATTTTCCGCCGGGACCTCCACCTAAAATATCAATAAATGCATCTTCAAATCTTGGTAAAACAGATTTCAATTTTACATCTTTTAAATAGGTAACATTCTCTTTTAAAACTATTCTAAGATCTCTACCTTGAATTACCCCATCCATTACATTTTCATTATTTAGCAACCTAAACAATAACTCTCGTTTATCTCCTTCTATATCAGTTATTTCAAAAGACCTTCCGAGCATTTTATCTGTAAGTTTTTTAGGCGATCCATCATAAAGAAGCTCCCCATTATTTAAGAGCAATACACTATCACATCGCTCAGCCTCATCCAAATAAGCAGTACTCCAAATAACAGTAATCCCTTCATCTATTAAACCATTTACCATTTTCCACAGCTCTCTCCTTGAAATTGGATCTACCCCAACACTTGGTTCATCAAGCAATAAAAGTTCCGGTTTCTTAATAAGCGCGCAGGCTAGTCCTAATTTTTGTTTCATACCCCCTGAAAGATTTTTTGCTAAAAATCCGGTAAAATTAGCAAGTCCTGTAAAATGAAGCAATTTCTCATAAACAGCTTTCTTATCCGCGCCTAAAACGTTTCTTAGCTCTGCATAGAGATTTAGATTTTGCATCACTGTAAGGTCTTCGTAGAGACCAAATTTTTGTGGCATGTAACTTGTAAGATAATGAATCTTTTCTGAATCAATGATTGTATCATAACCTTCTACAGTAATTTTACCCATTGATGGAGTTAAAAGGCCTGCAATTAGCCTAATTAATGTAGTCTTTCCGGCGCCATCAGGACCTACCAATCCAATAACTTTCCCTCTTGGAATTGAGACATTAATATTTTTTAGAGCAGGCGGTAAATTTTTAGAAAACTGTTTGACTAAGCCTTGAATTGATACAATTTCACTCAAGATCCCTTCACTTTGAGCTTTACCGTTACAGGCATACCTTGTACAAGCTCACGATCAGGATTATCCACATAAATACGCAATCTATAGACTAAATCAGTTCGTAACTCTGTTGTTTGGACAGTTTTGGGCGTAAACTCAGCTACAGGCGAGATAAAACCAATTTTTCCGCTATAACTTTTTCCATTTATAATATCGGTAAACACTTCAGCACTCATACCATAATTGACCCTACCTAAGTTTGGTTCATCTACAAAAGCTCGAATCCAAACAGGTGAACTCACTGAAAGCGTATAGACAGGGTTTGATGGATTTACAACAGTTCCAGGCTCGCGAATACGAGTTAAGATAATTCCCTCAGTTGGCGCATATGCTTTTGTATACTCGAAATTATCACGGGCAACTATAACAGCTGCTTCTGCTTGCACCAAATTTGCAAGTAATTGATCTCTATTTGCTTTCGTATTATCAAGATCTTCCATTGAAACAGCACCGATCCCAATTAATTCTAACCGCCTCTGCAAAAGCACTTCAGCATTGTCTAAATTGATTTTAATTGCCAAAGCATTAGCTATTGCCTCTTCAAGCTGACTATCATAAGGTGATGGATCTAAAGAACACATTAAAGTACCTTCTAAAACCCTATCCCCCTCTTCAAAATGTAATTTTGAAACCTGCCCACTGACTCTAAAACCAATATCAACCTGTCTAACATCAACATTCCCGTACAACGTGATTAAATTAGGATCTTCTACTCCTCGAAATACAATATATGTTAAAATTCCAATGACTACTGTCAAAGAAAATCCGAGCATAGAAATCACTATATTTTTCCTCATAAACTCCGTATAGCGTCTCATAAAAATAAAGGCAATGAACCTTTGACAGAAAACAGAGAACATCATAAATTGTCCCTATGAACAAGCTTCAAAAAATTTCCAATGCTAAATTAAAATTGTACTCACTCGGCTGCTTTCTTGGTGGCGTATCTCTTGCTACAATGATTTATTGGGGACCCCAATTAAAGAGACCTATAAATGCTAATTTAGAAGAGACCGTTTTAGCTGAAATGCTCTATGACAATTTTCAAAGATATTCTGACAGCAGCGATATACATAATGTCACAGAGGTAATGTCACAAATTCAAACAGGGCACTATACAAAACTTGAAAAACAGAAATACAACGAAATTCTCCTCGAATTAGTAAACAAAAAAGCATCAAGAAAAGCTCTAGCCAATTTAGAAAAATCAGAAGCCTATTTAGCCCAAATAGCAGAGAGCAAGAGTGTTCTTCCTGTTATTGACAAAAAAATTTATATAGAAGTTCTTAAAGAAGGTTTTGGGGATTCAATTTCACTTGAACCTACACTTTCACTTCATCTTAAACAATATGATGAAACAGGTAAAGTAATCAAAGACACAGGCGAATCAATCCCTTCTAGCATCACTTTATCTAAAATGGCAAAAGGATTTCAAATCGGAATTGATGGGGCTCGTGTTGGTGAAAAAAGAAAAATCTATATACATCCCGAATACGGTTTTACAAAAACAAAAACCGGCAGTTCAGCAAATCACCTTCTCATCTATGAAGTAACCATTCTTTAAAAAATAAACGCTAAGCCGATTGAAACTCCTTGCAAATATAAATTTGCAGGCGGGCTTTGATTAGCCGAAGAAGTATTTACAGTCGCCACAAGTGAACGGCTCATATTTTGAGAAAAGAAGACTGAAAAATTATAGGCTGCACTAAAATCTACATAAAAACTTTTATTTAACGCATATGAACCAAAACTAAAACCAATACCTGTGTCTATAATCGGCTGAATGATCTGAGCATTATTATTGCTTGCAAACGCACTTTGTCCTATCGAGCTTGCATAATCCAAATGAATTTTAGTGAATGTCGTGTAAAGAAGAGATGTTGATAGATCCCCAAATAATGAAAAACCCTTACCTAAAAGAAATTTAGCATCAAGCCCGGCTCTTGGACCAATTCCCCATGATACCGATTTTGTCTTAGCTGTTTGAGATGTCCATGAAACTTCTGAAAGAGAGGAAATAGCTGCCGTTAAGTCAAAATCTTGAGTAATAAATGCTGTTTTAAGACCCATAACTGGCTTTAACACTAAATTTCTACCTGAATAATATGGACGTGAAAGATATAAATCACCCACGTTAATATTTAGATCCCAGGATGAGTCTAGTGAATTAATTAATGTCCTAAATGGGCCTGACTCAAAAAGAGGCGCAGTATAAAGGAGTGCAGAATCAGCCTCTTTAGAAAGATGTGCTTTATCCTGAAACCATAGATATTCACCTCCAATATTCCAGTGATCATATGGAGTATTTAATAAAAAGCCTAATCCAAAGCCTGGTTGATAATCTGAATCAAATGTTAAAACAGAACCTTGCGGATCAAAAGACTCATTACTTGTATAGGCAACCTCCATTGAATCCTCAGAAGCAGCATACTCATTATAATAGAGACTAAACCCTAAACTCCAACCATCCCTTACTTCAAATCTAGCACTTTGCGAAATTCCACCAACAATTTGCTCAATCTTCAATGGACGGCCCTGTTCTATTGGCGCGTCAGCTGATAGAGAAAAAATTCCAATCAAACTTAAAATCAATCTTTTCATAAAACGTCCACTCAACCTTTAAAAGATAAAATCTAAACCTACTGATAGTCCTTGTAAATAAAGATTACCGGGTGTTGATTGACTAGAATTTGCAATTGATACAACTCCAATTTCCATATTTTGTGAGAAAAATAGAGAGAAATTATAAGCAGCAGAGAAACTCATATAAAATGTTTTATGATAGGAGTAATCCCCTGTCCCCATACCAAAATAGCCCTTCCATCCAAGTCCAATACCTGCATCTAAAACAGGCCTCACAGTCCCATAATTATTATTCTGTATAAAAGAGGTCTGACCAATTGAGTTAGCAAAACTTGCTTCTATCGTTGTATAACGTGAGTATAGAAGGGTTGTAAAAAGATCTCCAATAATACTGAATCCTTTTCCCATAAGATAATTAGATTGACAACCAAGCTTTGGACCAATCCCAAGTAATCTAGATTTTGCGGCAGCTGTTTGACTTTCCCAATCTTCATTCAGAACATTAGAAGACATATGGTAGCTTTGTCTAATTGAACCTAATTTAAGACCTAAAACGGGTTCTATAGTCAACTTTCTACCTGAATAATAAGGTCTAGTTAAATAGAGATCGACTAAATCAAGTGCTAAACGCCAATCCGCGTCAATAGAAGATAGAGATACTGCATATGTACCAATATAAAGAGGCGAAATATAGTATTCTGAACCTGCCGATTCAACTTCTTTATTAGAATGACCTCGATACCATAAATATTCTCCAGCAAAATTCCATTTATCAAGTGGCGTGTCGACACTAAACCCAACTTGAAATCCAGGATGATAGTCATTTCCAAATCTAACAACAGAACCTTGAGGCGTATTTATTTGAGGATAAAAAGAATCCACTTTACTGCTTATATATCCAACTTCATTACTATCTTGAGAAGCTGCAAACTCATTAAAAAAGGCATAGATACTAAGACCAACAGGATCCCTTGTTTCAAATCTAGCACTTTCAGAAAAACCTATAATCGGCTTATCCTTCATTGGAAATTCATTTGGAGTTGCAATTAGAGATCCAGTTGCCATTAAACCTAAAATCAAATTTCTCATCATTAACCTATTAGAAGACAAAAGAAGCACCTACAGATAGCCCACTTAAATAAAGATTTCCGGGTGCTATAAAGTGTCCACTAGCAAGCCCTACTAAAACCCGATCCATATTTTGGGAGAAAAAAACTGAGAGATTATAGGCAGCATTAACATTGATTCTGTATTTACCTTTAGACTCCCAATTAATTCCTAGCCCTGCATCCATAATCGATCGAAAGGTACTTAAAGCATCGTTATTTAAAAATGAGGTCTCGCTAACATTGCTTAAATAATTTAAAGATAGCGTGTTATACTTAGAATAAAGAAGGCTTGTTGCAATGTTGCTAAAAATACTAAACCCGTAATTAATTAAAAACTTCCCTTGAAAGCCTATTTCTGGACCAATCAACCACGCATTTGAATCAGTCGTTGCAGTTTGAATATTAGTTGTAGTTGGCCAAATGATTGAAGTAAAATCAAGATCTTGACGAATCCACCCGCTTTTAAGACCTAAAAAAGGGAGTAATTCAAGTTTTTTTCCAGATAAATAGGCTCTTGATAAATAGAGATCGAATAAATCAATATCTAAATGCCAGTCAGCACTTAAGGATGTTAAAAAGTCATTAAAAGGACCAACTAAAATTGGAGCTTGATAATAGATGTCTGTTTTAGCATTTGCAGATGCATGCGAGTGCCCCCGATACCAAAGATATCCACCACCGAAATTCCAATCATCATACGGTGTGCCTAGGACAAACCCAACTTGAAATCCAGGATGATAGTCAAAATCTAAAACAATAATCGATCCATTTGGAGCTTTGTAGGAAGAAAAAAAGCCATCTAATGTACTAGCTACATAAGCAATCTCCAAAGAATCACCGGTCGCTTGGTACTCATTAAAATTTGCACTCAAAGTAAATTTCCAACTATCACCATCTCTTGCGCTTTGTGAAATAATTGGGATAGAGTGCTCTGCAAGTAAAGGTCTACCCGAATCAAAAGTCGTTACAAATCTATCTTCCTCGTTTGCAGAAAGAGCGATCAAAGTTAAAAATAAGAAAATATTCAATTTTTTCATACTAACTTGGAGTCTATCTTTTTTGTTTAAACAAATCAATAGAGAGAATTTCAATTGAAGTATATATACTATTTTCTTATACTCTTTATCAACCTCAAATAGAATAACTTTGGAGATAAAAAATGAGCTGGTTTACTTCCTTAACAAGACCTACAAATATAGTCGCAAATTGGGAATCTCCTAAAGAAAAAGATATTTCTCCTGATGCATCTGATTTAATCCCTGTTTGTATAACAACCACCTGCTTTTCAAATTTAAAAATTGATCCTGTCAAAATTTGGGATTGCGGAAAAATTCTCGCTTTAGTAGATACTAATTCATATGAAGCGTTATGGAAAATTTCTACAAGTTACACTAATTCTATTATGCATCTTCCTTTCTGAAGTTTCAGCAAGCTGTGAGTTTGAATTTTCAGTAAGCAAAACTGCCGGAGACAAAATTAGTGAAATTGTCACTACAGTTGCTCATACACGCGCACTATCTTTATGGGGAAAAGAAAAACACCTTAAAAAACTTGGAGCTGACGTTGATGACGAAGTTAACTTCTTGCAGTTTTGGGCTTTTGTCTTCTCTCACCCAAAATTAGCCAAAGATATGAAGATCATCCAAAATAGCTCAATGAAATACAACCCCTTTATTAGTGGAGGGAGAAAAGCTATTCTTGAAGCATACAATAAAGATAAAGAGTGCTTTCTTAAAACGGGCGTCGGATTTGCTATCTTTCTAAAAATAGATCCGGAAACAACAGTTCGTCACTTAAAAGAAGGGCTTGAAGCTCTTGAAACAAAAAACACAGGCCTCAAACCCTTTTTCGACTATCTCATTGAAGAGAAAAATAAATCTACTTAATCGATATTTCTACTGACTCAATTTTATCACCCTGTGCAATCTTAGCTACAACATCTGCACCACTTACTGTTTTTCCAAACACTGTGTACTCTCCATCAAGAAAGGGGGTCTTTTCTAACGTAATATAAAATTGTGATCCACTTGATTTTTTTTGAGGATTACCAGCATCCCCAAGTCGCGCCCAAGCAAGAGCACCCTTTTCATGTGGAAGACCAATCTCAGCTTGTACAGTATATCCGGGACCGCCTCTACCGGTTCCTTCCGGATCGCCACCCTGGACTACAAAGTTTGGCACTACCCTATGAAATGTAAGACCATTATAAAAGCCACCATTTGCTAATTGAATAAAATTAGTTACAGAAAGTGGCGCTTTTTCATAGTTCAACTCACACACAATCTCGCCCTTAGAAGTCTTTATAAGTGCGCGATAATCCTTTCCTTTTTCAAAAGTCATAGATTCTTTTGGTTCTGAAAATTTAGACATACTTTCTCCTGCCATTAAATTTATTGATAAAACACAAAGTGCTAATGTAAATATTTTCATAGCTTCTCCATTAAAAAGAAATTTCTCCAATTATATCCATTAACGATATTTCTTGTCATGAATCACTTGTTTTTTTTGGGGACCTTGCGTAAAATAGATACTTTCCTGCCGCTTGGGACAACCTAGCTTCATTATGCTGGTTTAACAACACTCTAATTCGGGGACTGCGACGCTTAAGATTAGATTTATCTATCTTCAGGAAGCGGACCCACTTTAACATAAAGGTTAAATGCGCGAAGTCTTACGGCCCCTTGCGGCGGGTTTTTTTATATAGGCTTAGGCTGCTGATCACCAAAAGGCTTTCTCTTACCTTTTTTTAACACCGCTTGTGGCAATGGAGGTGGCAATTTTTTGCTAACATTTTGAAATGCTTCAAGTTTTGATTTTTTATCTTTTGTATCAAAAGTTCCTGCGATAATTTGATCAAGATCCTCTTTTTCTAAGGTCTCAAACTCGATCAATAAATCAGCTATCATTTTTAGCGTTTCATAATTTTCACGCAAAATCACTTCTGCCTTTTTATATGCATTATCTAACAAACTCTTGATCTCTACGTCGATAAGGCGTGCTGTATCTTCTGAATACGTCTTTTCATGAAATCCAGAAATTAGGTTTCCATCTCCACCATCTCCAAAGCTAATCATCCCAACTTTTTCAGACATTCCCCATTCACAAACCATAGAGCGAGCAAGCTGCGTAGCCTGCTTTATGTCCATAGAAGCCCCACTTGAAGCATCGTAATTAGAAATTTCTTCTGCTACCCTGCCGCCCATTAAAACTGCAAGCTGATCTAGAAGCTCTTTTTTTGCATAATTCACCCTATTTGTCATAGGCTCAAAATGGGTTGCTCCAAGACTTCTTCCCCTTGGAATGATTGTCACCTTAGAAACTGGATCAGAGGTTTTTAATAAAAGTGAAATCAGTGCATGACCACCTTCATGCCATGCTGTAGTAATAAGATCCGCATTCTCCATCTGAAGACTTCTTCTCTCTTTACCAAAAATTACTTTTTCGCCCGCATATAAGAGATCTTCTTGAGTAACAGAATCCCTATTCTTTTTTGCTGCATAGAGAGCGCCTTCATTGATTATATTAGCTATATCCGCGCCAGCAAGACCCGCAGTTCTCTTTGCAAGCACTTTTAAATCAACATTATCAGCAATTTTAACATTTTTTACATGAACTTTAACTATAGCCAATCTACCCATATAATCCGGGAGATTCACATATACACTTCTGTCAAATCTACCAGGCCTAAGTAACGCCTTATCAAGCACATCAGGCCTATTTGTCGCAGCAATCATAATGACACCTTCAGATGATTCCATTCCATCCACTTCCACAAGCAACTGATTAAGCGTCTGTTCTCTTTCATCATGTCCACCACCAAGTCCAGAACCTCTATGACGACCCACAGCATCAATTTCATCAATAAAGATAATGCAAGGAGCACTTTTTCTTGCCTGATCAAATAGATCTCTTACACGCGATGCTCCGACCCCAACAAACATCTCAACGAAATCCGATCCTGATATTGAAAAGAAAGGGACACCTGCTTCACCTGAAACTGCCTTAGCAATAAGAGTTTTTCCGGTACCCGGAGCTCCTACTAATAATACTCCTTTAGGAATCTTTGCACCGAGCTTTGTATATTTTGCAGGCGATTTTAAGAAATCCACTATTTCTTCAAGCTCTTCTTTTGCCTCATCAATTCCGGCAACATCATCAAATGTAACTCTTTGATTACTTTTATTAAGAAGTTTTGCAGGTGATTTACCAAAACTCATAGCTGATGAACCGACACCCTTCATTTGTCTGGAAAAAATAAAATATAAAAGGAGAGCCACCAGAATTATTGGCAAAAAGGTAAAAAGGTAACTAATATAATTTGGGGCAGCTTCTTCACTTTTAAAAGTTTTTTCTAAAACAGCTGACCTTGGTTGATCAGGAGCCTTAAACATCAACCCTTTATTATCAGAAAATGCTTGCCACTCTCTATCACTTTGAGCAAACCAGCGCGAATATTCATCCGGATTTATTTTTTCTAGCGCTTTAGTTGAAACCTCTTGATTATGGAAAAACCAAATGGCTGATGCAACTTTTGTACGAGCTTTATCAAGCTGAGCTATATTTTTCTTTAAATCAGCATTTACTTTTTCAAATAGAGTCAAATATTCTAAATAATTTCTTGTCGATCTTAGATCATAAAGCCTAGAATTCTCTTGTTCTTTTACTACTTCACCTACAATCATTTCTAAATTATTAAACGCACTAGCAAAGGTCTCGTATCGCATAGATAGTGTCGCTTGAGGATCGGCTAAAGCTTTTTCAACAGACAGCTCAATTTCTCTCAAGTTTCTTTTTATTGCCTCATTTCCAATCCCAATCTTAGCAGATCTAATCTCATCTAAGAAACTTTGCAAACCCTTCCCTAAAAGAGATAGATTTGCACTTGTTTTATCCTTAGTTGCAGTCTCATAAAGAGCTTTAAGCTGAGGAAGAGTAACCATCCCGGCTACTGATGGAAGCTCTTTAATCACAACAGAATTCAAACGATCAGAGCTATCAAAACTTTTAGAAACAACAACAAATCCACCATCAGGAATTTTTACCCCTGCAATACCGAGAAAATATATAGCTGACTCAAATACTTGATTTTGAAGAGCTTTTAACTCCTCTAATAACGTAGATTGCTGACTTGCAAGCTCATGATTTTGATTTAAAAGACTTAAATAACGATATCTCTCTTTAGCAGAATCAGACAAGTTCTCATGAAATTGACCGGAAAATGTTACCAAATTATCATTGAGAGAAGTCTTTCTACTCTCTTGAAGATTAATAAGATCAAGATTTACAAGGTGTTCCACTTGATGACTAAAGGAAACCCCTGCTCCTTTTGTGTCCGATAGATTCTGAAAAATCAGAATTGCTATCAATCCCACCACAAAAAAGATAAAGATCCCCGGGAAGTTTTTTTTATTGTCTGGCTTCATGTCATTGTCTTTTTTCATAATTAATATCTTATATATTTAATGTTATTGTTTACGGTCAATTAATATATTAATTACTCTTAATTGATATGATAAACAAGTAAAATATGTTTTCAAGCGTGTATCGCTTATATATCGTATTCAATTCTCATTTTAAGGTCAAAAGATGATTTGCATAGACTGGCTGATTCCTCACACAACACTTGCCTGTTAGACACTCACCAACAATCTGATTACCTTTCCAAATCACTGGCATCCAAGAACGTAAAAAAACAGGGATTTTATGAGTTCGATACCACTCTTTTAACTCCATCCCATTAGGCAACTTATTGTTAAGTTTAGGAGGTCCTAAAAAGCAGTCCTGCTCCGGAAAAAAAACAGCAGAACTACCGGCCCAAAGAGATTTCCAATCATCAGGCGGTCTATACTCAGGAAGTGTTGAAATTGAATAACTTGGGAATTCCGGAAGCTTCAAAACAAAAAGGTGATCTCTTTCGACAACCAGCTTCCAATCACCTTTTATAATTCTTTTTTGATCACAATCACCTTTAACAAGAATCAACAGCTTTGCCATTTCACCTCTGGAAATATCAATCTTTTCTCTCTTCAAAAGCTCCCTTAAAAGAGTCTCACCTTCAAGCTCTTCTTTTAATAGCGATACAGATAAATAGTAACCAAAAGGGCCTGGATAAATTTGATGACTCTTCTCTTGAACCTGTTTATTTATATACCTCATACACTCTTCTATTCTTTTCCCTAATAGGAGAATATTACCTTTTATCCCTTTCCCAAACGCTTCTTCCAGATAGGGGATCATATCATTACGCATCCGACTTCTAAGGTATTTAGGATCCTCATTCGTAGAATCTACAAAATATTTAACATTAATAACTTTAAGATAATTAAGAATATCTGTCTTAAAAACTGAAAGGAGTGGTTTCATGACCCTCATACCATCAAAAATAGTATCCTCTTTCATAGCCGGAATATGCGAAAGAAAACTACCTTCAAAAACTCTCTTTAAAATCGTTTCAACTTGATCATCAGCATGATGACCTGTGAATAGAGCATCAAAATCCCCTTTTTTATATTGTTTTTTAAAAAAATTAAGCCTCATTTTCCGGCAAATATCTTCTAAATTACCATCCCTCAGTTCATTAGATTCGATTTTATATAAATAAAAAGGGATTGAGTGTTTTTCAGCTAGCAACTTAAGTGTATCAGCTTCTTCAGAGCTTTCTTTTCTCCAACCGTGATCTACGTGACAAATATGAAAATTCCAACCTCCGGCCAAAAGAAGATAAAAAAGAGCTAAAGAATCAGGCCCTCCAGACAATGCTAGAAGGTACTTACCGTTTTTTGAAAGGGTTTTTTCTAAATATTGTTTTGTTTTTTCCAACATCTTCTCTATCATGATATCAAATCAATTTATTCGGTATTTAAAACCTATGCCCATTATATGGCGATACATTACAAAAACCTATCTAAAAATCTTCGCCCTCACCGTAGTGACTCTTTTTGGACTAAGTTTTCTACTTAAGCATAAAAAGCTAACTCTACTTATTGTTGCAGGCGCCACATACAAACAAGCATTTCTTTTATCACTTTGCATGCTGAGTATAACACTTCCCCACATAATAGGACTATGCAGCTTTGTGTCATCTATCCTAACCGCCTATAAATTAAATACTTCAGGAGAGCTAACATCGCTAAGGGCAAGCGGCCTCAGTTTTTCCAAAATTTTTGCTCCCCTCTATTTTGCAGGAGGGTTTTTAATGCTAATAAATATTTTCTTAGTATCAGAGTTTGTCCCACACACAAAATTAATGATTAATAAACTTTATCTTGAGTCCCAATCCATTAATCCTTTAGTCATTTTAAGGAAAACAGCACTGCCCATGCTGAAAAATATTTACACAGAAATGGATCTAAATTCTACAGGATCAGATGCTAATAATGTTTTAGTTGCGTGTTATTTAGAAAATGAAAAACGAATTTCCC
>CAMBTZ010000011.1 GCA_945870925.1 Chlamydia trachomatis
TGTCAATTTAGGGAATAACGAGCTTATCGTTTCTGCAAATCAGAATAATGATTTTGATGGAGTGTTAACAGGAGCGGGAGGTTCATTAAGATCTGTAGGCGCCTTTATACTTAATTTGGGAAAAACAGGTAGTGACTATACCGGAGCTACACAAATTGATACTGGCAGTACCCTTCAAGCAGAAGCAACTCAAGCTTTTGCTCCTCTTTCAGACTATATTATTGATGGAACACTAGATTTAAACGGATACAGCAACACAATTAAAAGCTTAGCAGGAAATAATTCAAATGCGATTGTAGGATCTACCGGTGGGGTTTTAACAATTACAAACGGCTCTAATGGGCTAAATTATCAAGGTGAAATTTCAGGTGCTTTGGGTGTTACTTTAACTGGCGGCACACTTAATCTACAAGGTACAAACAATACCTATACCGGCTCGACCATAGTTACAGGTGCCAGCACTATTTTACAAGCAGACATAGCAAACTCACTTCCATATGCATCGGCAATTTCATTACAAAATGGGGGAAAGCTAGACTGTGGTACAAATAATAACTCTATCTCTTCTCTTGCTATAGATGACACCTCTACAGCTACTGTCGGAACAGGAGCAACGCTAACTTTAACTAATGGCGGCTCAATTACAGGATCAATAACAGGCGCAGGTAGCTTGGCTCTTTCCGGAGGCACTCTTTCTCTTCATGATGGTGGCGATATTGGAACCACTACTTCTTGTTCCGTAAGCCCTGGAAGTTCTATAAATATTTCAGATATTACTGCATCAACAACGATAATTAATTTAAGTGGTGGTGGCGGCGGAGGGGGTACACCTACAATTGTGCTAGGTAGTAAAAATTTAGTTATCGATACAAATCAGTCCGGGACTCTTTATGCTAATATTTCCGGAACAGGCGGCTCTTTAACAAGTCAAGGTAGTGAACTATTTGCACTGCAGGGAGCAAGCACGTATACAGGTCCAACAAATATAGCAGCTGGAACATTTCAGGCTAATTCAGGAAGTGCCTTATCTCAATTTTCTGACTTTACTGTCACAGGGGACTTGCATTTAAATACCAGCAACACAATTAAGAGCTTAGCCGGAACAGGAAATATCGGATCAATTAGTAGCACATCAGTTCTAACTATTTTAAACGGCGGAACTTTTTCAGGTAGCCTTATAGATATTTCCGGAGAAGATTTTGGATTAACACTTAGTGGCGGAACCCTTAGCTTAACAGGCGCTTCTAATGATTATTCAGGTGCTACAACAATTGCTACTAACGCAATTCTGTCTGCAGGTGCAATAGACACATTATCACCAAATTCTCCAGTTAATCTTTCCGGTTCACTTTTATTAAATAATTTTCCGAGTGCAATTTTATCTCTTGAAGGATCGGGATCAATTAATACAGGCACATCGCCCGGCGGAATTTTGACAATTATCGACGGAAGTACTTTAAACTTCTCAGGTGGAATTACAGGACTTGGCGGCTTAACCCTAGAGACCGGAGAACTTACACTAACAACTGCTATATCTGCAAACACCTACAGTGGTCCAACAGTCATTGAAACAGGAACTCTAAAAGCAGGAGCTTTAAATTCATTCTCCCCTAATTCTGCTTTCTCAATAGGTACAGGAGGGACATTAGACCTAAATGAATTTAATAATACGATTAAAAGTCTTACAGGCGACACTTCCTCTACAGTCGATTTATCAGGTGCTATCCTAACAATTAATGGTGGCTTTACAACTACATACGCTGGAGCAATTCAAAACAGCCCTAATGGAAGTCTAACAATTGATGGGGGGACAAATCTAACTCTTACAGGAACCTCAGTTTATTATGGCCCTACCTCAATTATTGATGGGACCCTTAATATTGATAATGTGAATGCTCTTTCTGCATTTACCGATGTTACAATATCCACTGATGGAACTCTTGCTCTAAATGCGTCCTCTTCAGATTACGCTGCAAATAGCGTCTCTAACTCCGGTATTTTTGCATTCACAGAACCTCAAAATTTAACCTTAGCCACAACATATACGCAAACATCTGGCGGAACTTTAAATATTGCAGCACTAAATGATGCCCCCTTGGGCAAAATAATTGCAGGCGGTAATATCACAATTGATGGAACTTTAACCTTGACTAATACTGGTACCGATCAAGGGTTAGGACTCTATACATTACTGCAAACAACCGGCATAGGTACAGTTGTATCAGGACGATTTTCTTCATTTACCAATAGCGGCTTTACCTCAACTCCTTATTTATCTTACTCCTTAACTGAAGTTGATCTGTTTTTTTCTAATTGCACTAATGAATGGACTTATAATGGAAATGGTAACTGGAATGATGGTCTTAACTGGGGTGCAGGACCAGGTTGCGTCCCCGGAGTTAACGGTAATTTAAATGACGTAGCGAATTTTTCAAATTCACTCGCTGCAACCCCAATTAATGTAACCTTAGCAAATACTGCAGGAACTGCAGCACAAGATGTCACATTGTTTCAATTAAATTTTTCTTCACCTGATACACAATATACAATTTCTCAATTCAACAATTTGGGTACAATCACCTTAGATGCAACAGAATCTAATGGAACACCCCAAATAAAAATTTGCGCAGGAACCCACACAATCAATACGCCAATAATCTTAAATCTCTCATCAGAACTTGTTTTAGCTGAAGGGGCACAATTAACATTTGATACGAATACAACATTAACATCAGCTACCAGAGAAAGTTTTACAATTCGGCGAAATGAATTTCAAGGTGATGATTCCGGCAAACTTGTTAACATGACAACATTAAGTCCTTATGGTTTAGATATTTTTTCTGCAACATTAGAAAATAATAATGAAATTACCCCTGTAAATTCATTAACAGTTAATCCTGCAAGTAGTTATACAGCGTCAGTTGATAATAGCGGGACAAATGCTCTGATGGGACCATCGGGGAGAAATGGTTATTGTGAAATTGGTGGAGATGGAACAACTCTTGTTACAAACGATGGGACAGGAGCAAGTTTTGGACCAACAGGCATCGATGGAAATTTAATAATTGATGGCGCCGGGATAATAACTGTACAAAACACAGGATCAAATTCAACATTTGGACCAACTGGAGCAGGCGGAAATTTATGCATTTGGGGCGATTTAACATCTGTTACAAATAGCGGAGCCGGAGTAAAATTCGGAGCTTTTGGAGCCGGAGGAAATGTAAGAATTGCTGCAGGCTCCTTCACTAACAGCTCAGGCGCTCTACTTCAAGCCGGCTCTAGAGGAATATTAAAAGTCTTCGGCGGCTCTATAAGTAATGATTTGACAAGTACGATTGGTACATCAAATGAAAGCATCCAATTTACTAGTGGATCTCTAAATAATAGTGGTGAAGTCTATGCATTTGATTATACTCAGAGCGACACAGCAACTCTTCAGCTGAATTTAACTGCGCTACCAAATATTTTTGGTAATATTACAGCTAGTGGTACAGCTAACATTGGAAGTACTCTAGTTGTAAATGCTCTTCCAGGAAGTATAGCAGAAGGAGATTCAGCCTTTCTTATCACAGCTGAAAAAGGGGTTATAGGAACCTATTCAACAGTAAACTTTTTAAATTTCCCAGCAGGCATCATTCCTGAAATTGTCTACTTACCAGACGCTGTGGAATTAGTAACAAGTCCAACAGTATCAGGCAACTCACTTGGATCAATTTCACAACTCTCATTCCTTTCAACTAATGAGCAGAACATACTGATTCAAAGAGGGATTCACACATTACATGGTGCTGTCAGAAAAGGGAAAAAGAAAGCAAATCAAGCAATTGCTAGCATAGGACAAATAAGAGAAGAGGAAAATTCCGATATTCTTCCAATTGCAGATATTGCATGGGGAAAATCAAATGCAAATACAGCTCGTGAGCAACATCTATTAGCCGAAAATATTGTTGAACAAGGACAAAACCCTTCAAGATTCTATTTTGGCCCAATTGATAGTTTTGGATCATTCAAGTCAAAAAGCAATTCTCAAAAAGGATTTAACTATAATTCAGCAGGGATATTTACAGGAATTGATCACGCTTTTGATGATTTTGGACTAGGACTTGCAGCAAATTATATGGCTAGTGGTGGTCATATTGAAAAAAATAGCGGCCACTTTCATATGAATCAAGTTCAGGCTAGTGCTTACGCAACTTGGCTCCCTCCTGCTCTTCGCGAGCTTGCAATTGATGCTATCATAGGCTATGGATATGAGTGGATAGAGACTCACCGAAAAGCCGGATCATCACAAACTTCTGTTACAGCTACAGGTCATCCTCAAGCGATGGTGGCAGATGCACTATTTGGCGCAGAATATCTATTCACAAACGATCAGTTCAAAGCAATGCCACAAAACATGCTCTTTACACCCCTTTTAAACCTCCAGTACATCTGGACAAGAATTGGTGAGTACCATGAACACGGCGCCGGTCTTTTTGATCTTGCTGTCGATACTCAAATAGCACAATCACTAAAAACTACACTCGGAACTAGATGGGAATATATCGTTAAACGCGAGAATTTCACATTTAAACCCGAATTTGATCTAGGATGGCAATATGAATTCCTCGACCACAATAGAAACATTAACTTCACAACACTCAATGTCCCACAAACCCAATCCCTATCAAACGGAATTGTAGGCGCAGGACGTAACACCCTCCTCCTCGGCGTCGACTTCTTCTTCACAATCTACAACGCCTTCGAACTCGAAATGAGCTACGACCTCCAATGGAACGAACTCTACACAAACAACACCTTCTACCTCGGCATCGGCGGGAACTTCTAACATTTGGGTTACATTTGGGGGTCAGACCCCCAAATCACATCAATGTAAATTTAATTCACTATAAAAAAGCTCTTGGCATTATTTGTAGTTTCTCTACAAACCTCCTCAATTGAGGTCTCTTTTATTGTTGCAATTGTTTCTACGACCTCTCCTACATTGGCAGGCTCGTTGATTTGGCCACGTTTGGTTTGTGGGGCGAGATAGGGGGAATCGGTTTCGATAAATAGTCTGTTAAGTGGAATTTCTTTAAAGACTGATCTAAGGGCTTCGCTTTTTTTGAAGGTGGCGATGCCGCTGACGGAGATATACCAGCCGCGCTCTAGGCAGGCTTGTGCTTGGGCTAAGTTACCGGTAAAGCAGTGGAGTACAGCGCGTATATTTTGGGGAAATGTGAAAAGATCTAAAAAAGCGTCATCACCTCGGCAATGGATGACAACAGGGAGATTAACCGAGAGTGCTAAATCAAAATATCTATTAAGAAATTCCTTTTGGACTGATCTATTTGAGTGTTCGTAATGGTAATCAAGTCCTACTTCACCGACAGCAACAACTTGCCCGCTTCTTATTACTTTTTCGAAATAGGTAAAATTTTCCTCACCCTCTTTTTCAACGTCATGCGGTGTAGTTGCCACAGTATTAAATATCTGATTGGGATATCTCTTTTGAAGTTCAAGTGCCCTTTCTAACGTTAGAAGATCTGTATTAATATTAATGATTTTAGTTACACCTGCATCAAAAGCCCTTTTTATAATTGCATCCACATCGGGATAAAGCTCATCAGACGTTATATGTGCGTGTGAATCTATCTTGACAAACGTCTCATTTTTCATGTATGAATTAACCTATGTATTTACTAAGTTCTAATGTTATTTTTAGGGCGTATGCTGAATCGGACAGTTTTGGCAAACTGATTTTCATTACCCTATTCATCCTTTCATTTGTGATCTGGTTTGTTCTCATTCAAAAAGCGCTTCTATTTCAAAAGTGTCGCAAAGCTTGTGATAAAATGCAACTGGCGGTAATAGAGAAACAATCGGCTGTCCTTCAAGTTCAAACAAGCGAGATCTCTCAATCAAATCCTTTTACCTCTATTTATTTAGCTTTGAAAGAAAAAACCGTTGAACTTCTGGAAAAAAATAAATTCTTCTCAAAAAGAGACCATATTTTTTTATCAGATACAGACATCGATTTAATTGAAGCTTTTACTTTTAATACAATTTGCAAAGAGTCAAAAAAACTGGAAAAAAACTTATTTATTCTTTCAACATCTGTTTCACTTGCTCCATTTATTGGCATCCTAGGAACAGTTTGGGGAATTCTTATCTGCCTTGGTGAAATGCAAAAAGGCGGGGCTGTTCATTCAAACACACTGATCTTATCAGGCCTTTCCATGGCTCTTGCCACTACAGTTATAGGGCTTGTTATCGCAATTCCCGCTCTTATCGCACATAGCTACCTCAAAAATTCACTTAAAAATTTTCAAATTGAAATGGAAGATTTCAGCAACCTTCTGGTCTCTACGATCGAGTTGCAATATAGAGCTGTATCAGCATGAGACGGCGCATCCGGCTTGCAGACTCAAGCGATGACGGGGAGCTAGTCAATCTAACCCCGCTTCTCGATGTCCTTTTTTTAATTTTAGTTTTTTTTATCCTGATTGCACCTCTTCTTGATTTTGATAGACTTGATTTAGCAGCCTCATCTGACAATAAGCAAGAACTCTCCCCCTTAAATGAAAGCTCTTCAATTAAGATCTACGTTCAAAAAGACAACTCAATTTGGCTTGGAACTCATGCAATATCACTATCCGATCTCTCAATTGCTCTTGACCAATATTATAAAAGCCGCCCAAATGATATTCCTCAGCTTTATCAAGATCAAAATGCCACTTTTGGCACTTACCAAAAAATCAAAAACCTGATTGAATCAATTGGCTTTGAACAGCTCGACGTGGTGCTAAAAACAGAATGAAGCAATTATCTCAAAATTCCAAAATTTGGATTGCTGTTATAGTTGTACATGTCATCAGTTTACTTTTTATATCGACCTCTGTTGTTAAAGAAAAAGAGATGAAAAAAAAATTGTGCGTTGTAACAAAACAATTTAGCCCAAAAATTATTGAGCCAGCAACAACTACTAATACTAAAATTGAAAAACCCTCTCCCCTGCCTAAGAAAATAATTCCATTAAAGAAAGCCACGCCTTTAGTAAAACTCAAACCTAAACCTATACAAAAATCATCCAAACAAGTTTTAAAGAAAATTGACAAGAGACTTGCAAAAACCCATCATCCTACCCCAAAACAACTTCCGCTAACTGTGATCGAAGAAGCTCTCCCCTCATATGTTGAATCGGCCTGTTTAGTATTTAAAGAGGCTCTTCTCCTTCCTGAAAAAGGACAAGTTAAGCTAACTATCACTGTACAACCAAATGGGAAGATTGGTAAAATGGATTTAGAAACATTTGAAAGTAAAATTAACTTAGATTATTTAATGACAGTGTTACCCACATTGTCTCTGCCCATTCCTGAGCGAGGAAAAGATGCGACATTTACTATTTTGTTTTGCAATGATTAGCTCCCTTTTTAGTGACGAAGTTGTTGTTCACCTTCCAACTGATGCCGGAGGAACTTCTAATATATATTTAGCCGGAATTAGACCTCTTGAAACTTCGTATGAACAAGCTGTAAATGATACATTACGGGCAGATCTTGGGATGTTTGAAAAGTCAAAATTACTCGACATCGACGAATCGATGCAGTTTTATGCACACAATCCCGATTCAGCGATTGCTTTCCAAACAGCCACATGGAAAGGTCTCAACACAAAATTTGTTGTTGTTCCTAAAATTGAGAAACAAGCGCTCTGTATTCAAGTTTTTGATGTAAATACAGCAACTCTCAAAACCCTAACTCCTATCCCTCTCACTCAGAATCTTACAAAAGATTTGCATAAAATTCATAAGGCCGCTGACTTAATCTGTAAAATTGCGTTCGGCACCAGTGGAATTGCATCAAAGCGGATCCTTTATTCTTGTCAGCCTAAAAGAGAAGCTGATGATAATGATAACTGGCGCTCTGAAATTTGGGAAATGGATTATGATGGGAGAAATCAAAAACAAATCACCCAAGAAGAAAGTTATTGCATTACCCCAGCTTTTATCCCAAATCCAAATCATCCCGAAAATTATTCATTTCTCTATGTAACATACAAACAGGGACCACCACGAATTTACATCTCTTCTAGAAATAGATTAAAAGGGGTTCCTCTCATTCCGCTTAGAGGCAATCAGCTTCTGCCGACACTATCTCTAGCTCAAGATAAAATTGCATTTATTTCTGATGCTAGCGGAAGAGCCGACCTTTTTATTCAACCCTACCATCATGAAAAAGGGGCTATTGGCAAACCATTTCAACTTTATTCATTTCAAGGAAGCGTTCAAGCTTCCCCCTCTTTTCATCCCGATGGATCAAAAATAGCATTTGTCTCTGACAAAAATGGATCCCCTAAAATCTATATTATTGATGCTCACGATTCGCTTCAAAATCGAAAATCACCTGAACCTAAACTTCTTTCAAAAAAAACAAATGACAGCACTTCACCTAGCTGGTCACCCGATGGGAAAAAAATTGCCTTTTCTTCAAAAACAAATGGCACCCAACAAATTTGGATTTATGATATAGAAAAAGAAGAGGAGAAGCAATTAACGACAGGACTTGGGGATAAAGAAAATCCTTCATGGGCAAATGACAGCCTCCACTTAGTTTATAACACCACTTCTCCTACACATGATATATATATGATCAGCTTAAATAATCCAAATCCCGTAAGACTTACAGAAGGCCCCGGGATTAAACATTACCCTGTATTTGAACCGTGAGGAAGATGATGAGACATTATAAATTTATAGGTTTAGTTGCCATTTCTTTAATCACATCAGGCTGCACTACTACAACACTCGCAAATTTATGGGAAAGTGCAAAAACAGGAATTCGCGGCGCTAGTTATGCCGGAAAATCGCTTGTTTCAAAAGATCCTAACTCAAGACTTGTCTCTACAACAGCTGAGTTCTATGAATCTCTTGAACCGGAGTTTATCCCCCTCAACGACCAGGACATTCAGTCCTATCATATCTCACAAGCAAAAGAAGTTCCCGGAATCCCAGGCGGAGGCATTCCCGGAATCAGTGCCTTTCACTCTCCTGAAAAAGCATTAGCGGCCACTTTTACAAAAATCTATTTCAATACAAATCAGCACGATCCAAAAGATAGAGACAACCTATTAGCCATACATAAAATGGCTGCCTTTTTAAAAAAACATCAAACAGTCTATGTATTTATCGAAGGTCACTGTGATGAAAGAGCGCCGGAAGCTTACAATCTCTCTCTTGGAACAAAACGGAGCAATTGCGTAAGAAATCTTCTCATTAAAGAAGGGGTTAATCCTCAGCAACTCTACACAATTTCTTACGGAAAAGAGCGACCGGAAACTGTTGGGCATTCAGAGAAATCTTGGTCAAAAAACAGAAGAGTCGCCTTTAAACTCTATGATAAAGAAGGGAAATTTTGAAAACTCTATTTTTTCTGCCAATTATTTTATTAACTAGCTGCGCGTCAAACGGAACTGCTCCCCAATCGGAGAAATACCAAACTGAAATGACTCTTCATAAAACAAGGGCCGATCTAGAAGAGGCGAAGCACGATTTACATACTCTGAAAATGGAATTTGCCGTTTTAGAGGGAAAGATGATTAACCATGAAGATCAAATGGCTTCAATTAAAAAAGAGACCTTTGACCTCCATCAGACAAAACTAGAGAATTGTCACGTTCAAATCCTCGGCCTTGAACGTAAGTTTCTACAACTTGAAACAAGACAAGAAGAGATCTCCCTCCAATTACAAAAAATTGCAAGCATATCTACTGAAATGTCTAAAGCTCTTGCACAAGGAAAAGACAAGGTAAATGAACTTGAAAGAGCCCTTGCATCTCAATCCAAGTCAGCCCATGAACTTTCTAAGAAAATGACACTAGCCTTAGAACAAAGTTCAAAAATTGAATAACTTATGCTTGGAATATTAGATTCAGGTGTGGGCGGACTATCCGTCTGGAAGGAACTTAAAAATCTCTCCCCTAAAAGCGGAGTCCTCTATTTTGCTGATAACGCTAGGGTTCCTTACGGCAATTTAACCCGTGACAAAATTTTCATCTATTCAAAAGAGTCCATTTCTCATTTGATTGACCTAGGCGCTACATCAGTTGCAATAGCCTGCCACACAATATCAACAACTATTGGACCCCTTTTAAAACATTCAACTAAAATCCCTATTCTTGATATAGCTTCACATTCTATACCTCTGCTTTCTCGTTATAATAAAATTGGAGTCATTGGAACAAAAGCTACTATTGAGTCCGGATTTTATCAAAGAGCCTTAAATGAGAAAATTGTCACAGCTCTTGCTTGTCCAAATTTAGTAACGATGATTGAATCTGGTATTATAGATGAAAAGGTAATAGAGTTTTCTTTAAACAAGATAGATCCATCTATTGATGCACTTTTTCTTGCCTGCACACATTTTCCTTTAATAAAGGAGCGCATACAAAAGTATTTTCCCCACACTCCCATCATTGATCCTGCTAACTCATTTGCAGTCAACCTGTTACAATATATTTGTGACTCAGCTGATGAATTTTATACTACAAAAGATCCTGCTGGTTTTCATAAATCTACCTCGATTTTTTGCGGCGAAAAAAAAGTTGCTTTCCCAATTCTCGTAAAATCTTTATACTCACCTTTAATTTCTTAATCTATTTAGAGGCTTGCCTTTTTCATGAGTCAAAAAAAACGTATTTTGTTAATTGAAGACGAAGAAGATATTGCTGCGCTGATTAAACTTCAGGCAGAGATAAGTGGTTACAAACTTCACGTAGAAGTTGATGGTATAAACGGCTATAGAGCTATTGAAAGGGAAAAGCCTGATTTAGTAGTCTTAGATTTAATGCTTCCAGGAATGAATGGCTACGATCTTTGTAGAAAAATCAAAGCTAATACCGATCTTAGAAATATTCCTGTAATCATATTGTCGGCAAAAAGTGAAGAACTTGACGTCCTTCTTGGATTAGAGCTTGGTGCAGACGACTATGTCGCAAAACCTTTCTCACCTAAAATTTTAATTTCTCGAATTAAAGCAGTCCTTAGACGCGGCAAAGAGAATGAAAAAATCCCAAAAATCATTACCTTTGGTGAATTTACTCTTGAAGTTGACCGTTATATCCTTCGTAAAAGTGAAAGAATCATTGCCCTAACTCTATCAGAATTCGGAATTCTAAAAAGACTCCTTATTAATAGAGGAAGAGTTCTTACCCGAAATCAACTTCTAGACGATATCCATAACGATGACGCCTTTGTAGTTGATAGAAATATTGACGTCCACGTAGCTGCTCTTCGAAGAAAACTCGGACCCGGCTTCGGATGGATTGACACTGTTCGCGGTGTAGGTTATCGCTTCAAACTTAGCCTAACTGAAATTCAAGATGAAGAGATCTTTGTCGAAGAAGAAGAAGCAGAACTCGCTACAATCAACTAAATATTTCATGAGCACTTAAAGCCCTAACTAAAAAAAAGTATAGGGCTTTTCTTTATTCAATTTTTTTCTTTACCTAAACGTATAATTTTATAATTAACTTCGATTTAATATTTATTTATTGAGTTTTAATTACGAATATGTTTTTTATAAGGGATAAATGAATAATTATTAAAAAGGTAGATTTCATGAAGCACTTCGTTATACTCTTAAGTGCCTTATTTATTACAACATCTTGCTCTCGTAGCAGTCAAAATGACACGCCCTCAAAACAGACTGATGTTAATTATTCACAAAAACACTCCTTCTTATTACCCGACGAAGACCTTCTTTTACTAAAAGAACATAGTCCTCAAATATTGAAAAAAATTAAAGATCCAACTCCGATGAGTATTGATGATATAATTTCGATGCAGCAGCTCGGCTTTACTTCAGACATCCTGATTCGCATCATCAATTATACCGGAAGCAGATTTGAACTTACAACTGTAGATGTACTACGACTTCAAGCAGAAGGGGTTCCATTCAAAGTGATTAACTATATGATAAGGTCTTGATTGTGAAAAAAATCTTAGTACCTTTGATCTGTTTGGGTTTATTTTGCTGTGAAAATAGAGCAGGCACAGGAGCATTTATGGGAGCCGGTGCCGGTGCTATTATTGGCGGCGTAGCTGGTGGCGGAACGGGAGCTCTTATTGGAGCTGGAGCAGGCGCTGTTGGTGGCGCTATAATTGGCGCAGCCCTTGATTCAGCCGATAGAAGCAAACTAGATGATGATACAAGAAGCAGATATGACCAAGGTCAGCCTCTCACAGTAAATGATGTCATTAAAATGCACAATGCAGGCATCAGCGAAGATAAAATTATTGGGGCGATAAATGGGAATGGAACATACAACTTAACATCAAGTGATGTGGAAAAACTACAAAAAGCTGGGATCTCTCAAAAAATTATTAAAGCAATGAGTGAAAACTCGATATATAATGGATAACTTGAAAAATGAAAATTTCGATTGCCAATATCTTTTGTTTGGATAATCCTCTAATGAAAAACTTTAATTTTTTGGATTCTTGAAATGGCTACCTTCTACCAAACTCAACGAGATGAGACGTATCATATTCAGGAATATGCAGATAGCATAGAAAAAGAGGGATCAATTCTATTTTCTAAATTTCGTCAAATGCTAAATTCCTACACTCTTTTTCATGTCTCATTCTTCCTTTTAGCCTTTATTGAATTGACCATTTTTTCTATTTCTATCTTAAATTATAAAGAGTCCGTAGCCTTTATTATCACTCTTGCAAGCATTGTTTTAACACTTTTTTCCTACCTAATTCTAGGCTATTACTTTCAAGGAAAAAAAGGTGAACAATTTAGAGAATTGCGATCAAACTTTCTTCAATCTTGCAAAAAACATATTGTCCCTGCTCTTTCAGAAGAAGAGATTCATCTTGCAATTGCAAAAAATTCATTCGGGCTAGCAGCCTCTCTTGGACAAAACCGCATTTACACTCTGTCGCTCCCTCCATTTGAATTTTTTAAGGAATTTTTACTAAAAAGCCGCTTTCTATTCCATTTTAAAGATGTTCTAATGATGCAAGAGTTATTAATTCAACTCTCTTTAGATGAATATATTGCAGTACTCCGATCAGAACCGACTGACCTTGCTATTCACACTTCTCTTGCAAATGTTTATATGACTCTTTCTAAAATTTACAAAACTGCACCTGAACTCTCTTCTTACATTTCCATTAAATTGTTCAAAAAACTTGAACTTCCGGAAAAAATTGAAATCGCGACAAAAAGTGCCATTGAAGAGCTAAAAATTTTAGACGATCTTGCTCCAAATGATCCATGGACCCACGCTCAACTAGCTAGTTGCTTTCATCAATTAGAAAGATGGGATGATGAACTTTCCGAATATGAAATCCTCTCTAATCTAAGATCCAAAGATAAAGAAATTTTGCTCCGTTTGGGCATTCTCTATTTTAAACAGGGAAAAACTGCAAAAGGGCTTCTCTCTTACGAATCTCTGCGCAAGATCGACGCAAAATATTCCGATCACCTCCTCACTCACTATCATTCCTTAAAACTCACCACTTAAAAGCTATTTAATACGCTTTTATAAAAATAAAAGTTGGTGTGAATTAAAATTTCATTTGTTCTATAAGTTGCTAATTGTATAATCGGCTAAAAAAAATATTGGTGAAGATATGTCTTTTTTCGAATCAAAAGTGCGCTTTTGTTTATGTGTAGCAACGTTAGCATTAGTTTCAGAGTCTCCATTGCAGCTACATGCAGCTACAGCAAATTATTCCGTAGAAGATAAAGAAGAAGCTTTTTTAGTACGTAGAATTGCTGAATTCTGGAAGGATCAAGACTATGCTGTTGTAAAAGCTCAAATTGTCAGCTTTCTTGATAAGTATCCTAAAAGTAAAATCAATGATCATCTTCGTGGCATACTAGGAGATCTTTATCTTCAGGAGAATGCTTATGAAGATGCACTTTCTCTCTACAGTCAAATACAACCTTCCCCAATTACTGACAAAATTATGCTCAATAAACTTCAGTGTTTGTATGAATTAAATTTATTTGACTCAATGGTACAACAAGGGACACCCTACCTAACAAAATCAGTTCCTGAAATTGAAGCACGAAGGGATGAGTTCAGGTTTCTTATGGGAGAAGCCTATTTTCGGGGCGCTTTGTTAAGTGATAATCCTGCTAAAAAACTAGAATCTTTTTCTAAAGCAGAACCTCTCTATGAAGGGATATTAACTTCTTCTTTCAATGACCCTTCCATGTTTGCTTTAGCTGAAATTTATAAGGCAAAAAAAGAGAATACGAAAGCGGCTGATTTTTATTTACAACTAGCTGCTAGACACTCTGATAAAAAAGAAGATCTCCTATTTCATGCAGCTCTTGCTCAAGCAGAATTTAACAGAAGTGGCGCAATAGATACCTTTTCTCAAATTATTGCAAAAAATGGTCCAAAAGCAAAAGATGCATCACTTAACCATCTTATCCTCTTATTCCAAGAAGACCGTTTTAAAGATGTTCTTTCCATGTATCCAAAAATGTTACCTACTGTCTCTCCTGAAAAAGAGCCAGTTATCAATTACATGATTGGCAGAAGCTATTTTGCTCTTGAAGATTATACAAACTCTTCAATCTGGTTAAAAAAATATATTTTAACAGCATCTGATCCAACATTAGAATTACGTAATGCTCTTTTGATGCAACTCAATGCTGCTCAGACCATAAAAAACGAAGTGCTTTATAATGAAACAATGACCCTTTTACAAACAGTATTTCCAAAAGATGCTGAATTGCCTCAAGCGCTTTTTGTTCATGCAATGATGTTAAAAGACAAAGAGGATTTTAAAGGTTCTGAGGCAAAACTAGAAGAAATCCTTCACAATCACCCTAATTTTGAAAGCCCTGAATCTCTTTTGCTTGAATACAGTATTGTAGCTCATAGCAATCAAGACTTTGAAAAATGTCATGGAGCTCTTTCTCAATTTTTAAAAAAATATCCGGATAGTTCTTTTGCCCCTTCTGCTTGGAAATATTTCTTATCAAGTGGTCTAAACCTTCTTAAAGAAAAGGAAGCAGGCAGTGACGTCTCTTACTCAAGAGAACAATTCTATGAAGATCTAAAAAAAATTCTCGCTCAAAAAGATTCTTTAACGTCTAAAGAAAAACAAGAGTGTCTTTTTCTTCAAGGGAAAATGGGTTATGAGTTAGCCAAATACAATGAAGCTCTATCTACACTTCATAACTACCTAACTACTTATACTAATGACGCTACGCTTCCTGAAGCACATTTATTAACAGCACTTTGCCACAACAAAATGAAGGGCGACTCTAAACTATTTTGTGAACATGCAGAAGCTGCGCTAAAAGGAAATCCGGCTTTAACAAACAAATCTTCTATCCACCTTGAACTCTATAACGTTTATCTATCTAGCATCAACCAAGCAGCAAACGGACAAAACAAATTAACTCCTAAAGATAATGAACTGTATGATCTTGCAGCAGAACATCTTTATCAAGCTATGCAAGCAAACGATCTCTCTTTAAAACTAGAGAATCGTCTCTGGCTTGCAAATTACTACTTTGATAAAGCTGCTACTCTTCCTCAAATTTTTGAGGTAGATGGATCAGCTCCCGCACTTGAGATGCAACCTTCTTACACAAGATCTAAGTCTTTACTACAAAACATTTTATTAAGTGACAATGCTTCAAAATTAATACCAATTGATAAAGATCATACATTTTTAGAGTGGGAAGTTTTAAAATTAGCTAATATTTCCGGAAGAGAAGGAAATCAGAATAAAAAAATTGAACTTCTTCGAGGTCTTATTGAAGAGCAGACCAATCATCCTGAATGGAATTGGAAACTTCAAAAAGAGGCTCTTTTAGAACTTGCTAAATCATATGAGCTTACTTCTCAAGGCGAAAACTCGTATGACACTTATAAATTCATAGTAGATCATTTCAGAAAGGATCCATCATTTGTATCTGAATATGCATCTCTTCACTCTTCTCGTCTTAAATTTGCTAATTTAAAAGCAGATCAAAAGAAGGAAGATAATGTAATCGTTCAACAAATACTTGGTGATCTAAAAGAGCTTCAAATCAGAAAATCCCCGGCTTCCGAGCCTCTTCACTTAGAAGCAGCTTTAGAATATGCCTGGATTCGAGCAAATCTTGCAAAAGATGACGAAAAAGCATTCCGTTATCTATTCTTTTTAAATCGGATCAAAGAGGACTATAACGATTTAGATGACCCCATGATAGCAAATTATCACAAAGGTTTAAAAGAGAATCCACAAAAAGCAAAACTCTATGCAATCTATACTCAATTTTTAGATGCTGAAATAGAGCGTTGTAATGCAACTTTTGCAAATAAAGATGGCAACTCAGCTCTAAGTACCCAATGTAATGAGAAAGCAAAGTCGATCCTCTCAAACTTTATTAAAGAAACTGAATCTTCTTACTACCTGAAGATTCGTGCAGAGGAAAGCTTAAGTGCGTTAAAGAAATCAAAAATCACTTAAAAGAGCGTTCTGGTGTTACGATTTATTTTAGGAACTAGCAGCTTTTGTCTAGCATTTCTTTTTTCAAGCGATCTTGTTATAGATTCTTTTATCTATAACAGATCGTGTGTTCTTGAAAATAAAACATTTCAATTCCCCTCTTTTGAGTTAGCTCCACCTACTATGTTAGTGGGAAAAATTAATCAGCATTTAACCCCACTTTCATCATTTTTAAATGAAAAAAAAGTAGAATTTTCTTATATTTCTGAAAATAGCCATATCACTTTTGCTCTCCCTTTTTCATCCTCATTTTATTACTCTATTCCTCTTACAAGCGTAAAAACTTTTGATTTAGCATTTTTTTCCCCTCGCGAAATTGGATTTGCTCTTGATTTTGAGAGTTTTTTAGATTACTCAGCTATAGCAACAGATTGTCAAATCGATCACCTATCACTAAATCCTTATTTTAAAAGCACTGAGATTAAACATCCACTTTCAGCAATATCCTTTTCATACAATCAATTACTTCTTGAGCAAATACCTAAAGAGGGGAGAATCAATTTTACAATTTTTACGGAAAACTACCTCCCTTATTCTTCTTTAGATGAACTTAATTTAAATACTATTTTCCCATCTCAAGAAAAATTTAGCATTCACATAGAGAAACCAGACAATCAAGTGTTAGCTCAAATTAAATCTTCTGAAACATCCACTTCTCTTATTTCCCCAAAAATCTTATTTAGAGAAAAACTTAAAACTACAGCTATTACAATACCTTACAAAAATATTTGCAACATTGCAGTCGCAAAAGTTCATTCCCCGATTATCAACGCTCTTACGCTACCTATCTTATACGGACAATCTCCTTCCTTAGAATGGCATTTTGGAAACCTGCTAGTAAAAAATAGCTCACCTAAAAAAGAGAGCGCAATACTCTACAATGAAAATCATCCACTTTCTCTCCCTAATCTGTCATGCTCAACTATCATTTCAAACAAATGCTTTGTAAAATCTACACCGAATCAAAAAGCTAATTTTCCTTTATGCAAAACAACTCCATTGTCCTATACAAAACCCGAACTACTCCATGTGTCGAATTTGGCAATGCCTACCCTCCGTTTGAGCTCTAATCAGAACCTTTTAAATACGAAGAATCCTTATTTAGCAGTCGCTCAATTTGAACTAGTTGATACTATCCCTAAAATTTCATCTCCTTCAATTGGTCTAAAAATAAATAAATCAAAAAAAAAATTCATTTCTCATCAATTTAAAACAACTTCACTCACAATCGCATTTACCTCTCCTTCCTTAGAATTTTTTAAAAAATCAATCTCTTTTCAATCTCACTTAGCTTTAAAGAGCCCGGCACTACGATCTAACCCATTAAAATCCCCTTACCAAATCATTAGGGCTCGACCTACAATTAATATACAAAAACCTCTTTCATATTTTGACTCATCTATTAGTCTAACTAATTTGAAATTGGCCTCAAAATTTTCACACCATCATTTGATAAAATTAACTAGATCAGCAATCCCATTTTCCTCACAAAGTTTAGAAACAACAACAAAGCCAATTTTGGTTGCCTCTTTAAGTACTTGGGCTCCCGATTCTCTCCCTCTTATAAATATTTCATCTCCAAGACCTTTAAAAAAACCTCGCTATACCTCAGCAAAAGAGCCTTCAATTAATCAATCATTACCGCGCGATAACTCAATTGTCTTAACAGCTCTTACAAAAACCACCCCCTCTCAATATCACTTTATTGTATCTGACCCTGAACCAAAGCTTATTTGTGCAACTCTATTACCATCAATTGGCAAAAAATTTCTTACATATAACTTAAGTGACTCCTCCTTGAACACTCTTGTCTCATCCTACTCTAAAAACATCACATCGCCCTCTAAAGCAATTTTTACCTATCATGAAGCTATCTTAAGCGCGTTTAAAGAGAGTTCTCAAGTTAAAGAAAAAAACTCTTTTGCATCTTATACCTGCTCATTCTCATTACCTGAAAAAATATCACATAAAATTTTTCTACCTAAAACATCAAAGTCGTTTGATAATATATTGAATGATACAATTGTCCATCTTGACCCAAAGTATAGGCCAAAAGAGGGCGTTTTTCCGGAAAAAAGATTTCTACATGCAAATCATCTCACATCTCCAGTACCTCTTTATTATAATCTTCCATCTTCCCTTGCAAGGACTTCACAAGATGCATCCTTAATTAATACATCTATAACTCCCACCCCATCTACAACTCCGAAAACCTTAGTAGAGTTAAACGCTTTTGCAACACAATTTATGCCCAATGTGACCTTTGATAAAATGGCGATAC
>CAMBTZ010000012.1 GCA_945870925.1 Chlamydia trachomatis
TCCCGACTTTAGATCCAATGAACACGTATTCCAACTAATCACTCAAGTCTCAGGAAGGTCAGGTCGAGGCCACATCCCCGGTGAAGTCGTCATTCAAAGCTCGCTCTTCGATCATCCGATTATCAAAATTGCAGCTGAAGATGATTACAAAACCTTTGCCAAACAGGAACTGATCGAACGAAAAGAGTTTCACTACCCACCCTTCACCCGCCTTATCAAACTTGTCTTCTCAGGCAGCGATCCAAAACAGGTTCAAGGCTATGCCGAAACTTACCACAGAGCCCTAAAAAAAGCCCTTCCGAAATCCTTCACTCTCCATCCGATCACTCCATGCGGCAAAGCAAAAATCAAAGATCGTCACAGATTCCAATGCATCATCAAAGGGGAAAAAATTCTTGCCATCACACCCATCCTCAAATCCCTTGCCCTCAAACGCCCCCGAAGTATCCACCTCCTCATCGACGTCGACCCGACCGGAACCTTTTAAAAACTCCGCCAACAGCCGCCATCCACCTAGGCCACGAACTTGCTTCCGCAGCTTGCACAATCATATCCGGCGTTTGTAATTCTAAAGGGACAAAGTCTATCACTCCTCTATCTTGGTTTAATGCTGTGTAAATTACTTTTTTAGTCATTAAATCTCGTCTTACAAGCCCTAATAATTGAGGATCTTCACTAAGTGCAACTATGGCCATTTCCTCAGTCTGCAAATGATTAGGTACAAATTCAAATGAAAGTGGGCTAATTTTCATTGCCGTATCGACAAGTTCTTTATTTATTAAATACTTAGGGACAAATTGTAAATTCCAAGGATTTGCTAAAACTTCCTGCATTACTAATTCGTGAGTTTGAAATCTAGGTGGAATAAGCTTCAAAATACTAAATATTGGACTAAATGAGATTGTTAAAAAACCTTCAATTAAAGAGCTTGCTGACAATGCGTCAAAATCACCTAATAGTGGAGTAGCACCTAATTTTAGACTTACACCCGTATCATTAATGTCTACTGATTCTAAATCGATTCCAAAATAAGAAGAACCCCTATTTGCAAAATCTTTAATAGCTTCCCATCGATTCCATTCATTTCCTCCATATATTGATAAATCAAAAGCAACACTTTTTTTGTCTTTATTATAATTCAAAATTAACTTAGCACCATGATCACGCAAAGGAATCATAAATTCAATAGCAACCAAGTTTTCATTTATATTTATAGAAACTAACTGTTCCTGTGAAAAAATTTGACCTGCTTTTAAAATATCAATATAACTTTGTAATTCAAAAGGGAGAATCTGTTTTGAAAACCCACTTTGAACTGCTAGACACGATAAATTTTTCTCCATTGTCTTGTGAAAAAGGGTAAATTTTTCCTCTAACGTAATTGCTGGAACTGGTTGAATTTCTGTATATCGAATCACTTCTGACGCCACAACCTTAGAAACATCAAAATCAGGAGAGATTTCTTTAAGTGTTTCTGCTTCCTCTTCAGAAATTGTACCAAGAGACTCTGGTAATGTATAGCTTTCTGCATCATATCCAGCCGCATGAACAACTTCTCCTACCTCTTCAATAACAAGCATCATTTCTCGGTAAGGCCCAAGTAATTTAAGCAGGTCATTTGCTTGAGCGACATGAGATTTATATTATGTTGAACCTGTACACGCTTTAATTACTTCATCATAAGCTGTAACAACCTCGCGCATTGCTTGGATGAGAATCAATCTTGCCTCAGGTGTTGCATGTCTATAAACATTTGCAATTCCACCTTTTCCTTGGCAAAACCTAATATCGTGAAGTCTTTGAGTAAGTCTTGATAAGTTTTTTCGTATGTACTCACTATTTCCCCACGCACTAGTACTTGCTTTCAGATCGGATGCAAAATGATGCAGCTTGTGAGCTTTTACAAGAGTCGGCTTTAATTTTTCTGCAAGTTCTGATAATTCAGAAAAAAGAGCAGGTGTATTTGTTCCA
Source organism: Chlamydia trachomatis (assembly GCA_945870925.1). Classification (GTDB taxonomy): domain Bacteria; phylum Chlamydiota; class Chlamydiia; order Chlamydiales; family 2-12-FULL-49-11; genus VGMD01. The sequence continues at coordinate 1,972 of CAMBTZ010000012.1, forward strand.
TGTTTTTTCAATAAGGCAAGCACTGTCACATTCATAAACTCTGTAGCTGATCCCATTGAATCCACAAGATAAAATAGACTTTTTACCCTATTTCTCTCTGCCAGAGGAATTCGTGATAGCTGAACTAATACTTGACTCCAGATCTCTGCAGATTCAGGTTGCAATAATTGCCTTCCCATCTTTACAAATAGAATATCCTGAAGAGTCTCCTCGCTATGGAAGCCCATCAATTCTTCGATTCCTACTCTTTGACTTCGAATTGCACCAAGTGACCTTGTGATCGAGAATCCCCCTATAATTCCCTCACCTGTTTGAAAAAGACATGCCTCAATAAGCCGCGCTGTATAAAGTGGCAAAGACGTAGCCGCACTTTCTCGAATATCAAGTATATTTTCTAAGATCATAATCAATTCAACCCTAGTTTTGGGAGTAATATCCTTCTGTTTTGAAAGCTCATGAACAAAATTTGCTATTCTAGATATAGCCCCTCTTCGCTCTTCGAGATCAGCAGATTTAACTTTATTGTGACATTTCTTTAGTTCAGAAATATTTCTAATCGGATCATCTAAGGAAGGACCCATTCTTTCTTGTAATGCACGCAATCCTATCCGAATTTCTTCACCCCTCTCTGGAACATCCATCATTTCGATAAGGGGAGATGCCCTCATTGAATATTGAAGGGGAATTGGATAACAAATATAGCCTTCATGAATGTTTTCACCCTTTGAAATTAGACCCTGTTGAGGATCGAGCTTATAGGGCAGCGTTAAAATCATCTCTGATGTTATTAATATCGGAAGCCCTTTTGAAATAAAAAAGACCGCTTCATGCGAAGTTCTTGGAGCTGTTTTTTTTATAATGATTCCTTGAACTAACACCCTTTGGTCTTTTGTTAACTTCTTATAGCTATTGTAGGCATCTGTGATTGTTTCTGAGACAATGATATTTTCAGAACTTGCTATCTCTCGAACATAACAGCCACCATTTGTTAGAGTCTCACAATGAATATCACCTTCACTTGGCTCTAAATATGATGCTGGATTTTCAGCAGGAGGAACTATCAAGGGTCTAACCTGATACCCGCTAGTCAAATTTTGCTGAATTGTATATTCAAAGTCCATGTTTTTTTGATATCCTGTAGCTAGTGCAAGTACAATATCTCTTAACATTTCTGCATCTTCATCACTCAGCGCTGGTTTTGTTGCAATACTTTTATCACATCTTACTGAAATACAAGAAACATCCCCAAATTTATCCACATGACCTCGAAATCTTGTCGATTTATTACGAACAACCTGTGAAATAGTCCCATCTTTTGAAAATCGAACTGTATCTGTCATTACTTGAGATGTAACTACCCCCTCATTATGACCAAGCCCCACCGACGTTTCAGAGACTTCCATGCTCCCCACCCGAACAAACAAAACCCCTGATCTAGGAATCATTTTCTCATCCGTTATCCCTTGAGTTCTTTCAGCAATAGCTTCTTGGAGCAAGACGGGTACAAAGGGATCCCTGTCTTCGATCAAACTAGAATCATCCGAAGATATTCTCTGGGAAATTGATTTTTCACTAAAATATGAGGCTATAACCGCTCCGATATTTTTAGAAATATCACTTAAGTTTCTAGAAACAAATGGATTACTTAGATTCCCTCCTGCATTAGAAATTTTATCTGAATCTTCTTTTCCTGTACTTCTTACAGCAATATACTCAGAACTGCGTGATGAGACCCACTCAACTAACTGACTTGACTTGAATTGGTTTTCACCAGAAAATGCAAGCTCAATCCCTCCGCGAATATGAGCCAAAATATCTCGACCTATATCATTGAGTGTAGGGGGGGCACCCAATGTATCTAAAAATTTATGATAATCTTCTGAAAGTAAAGGATAAACCTTAGAAATATGATCAAGCATTTCTTGATGGCCAAGGGGAAGAAAAGGAGGAACATCAGCACCGACACTTCGTAGTATGCCCTGTAACCGCAAAAGATTAGCTGACTTATAACCAAGTCCTAATCGACCTTCGCCAGGAAGCGCTAAGTTATCCAATTCAGCTGGTGAAACTCCCCTAGAAGCTGGGCTTCCATCACTGTGTGAGTCACAAGAAATGGTTATAGATTCAGGCGAAGTTCTAGACAGCGGGGAAAATGCCCCTTTAAACGCAGATGAAATCCTTAAATCTAAATCAGATACAACCTTTTTGCGCCTAGGGCTTCCACCCTCAGGTCTTTGCGCTCCTATTGGTCCAACATCCATCTGCACCCCTTAACGGAGAGCATGCAAATGGACTAATTATGCACAAGCCCTAAAAAATTAGGCGGGCTCAGCGCTCGGATCGGCAATTAAAGCCTTCATTAAAGGAAAATAGATCACATCTCGGATCGAGCTTTCGCCGCTAAAGAGCATGACAAGGCGATCGATACCTATGCCTAGGCCTCCACATGGTGGCATCCCTTGACAGATTGCTTCTAGGAATTCCTCATCGATTGGATTTGCTTCGGCATCACCTGCTTGAAGGAGGCGGTCTTGAGCTTCTAGAAGTTGTCTTTGCAGGATGGGGTCATTAAGTTCTGTGTAAGCATTACAAATTTCTGTACCAAGGACGAAGCCTTCAAAGCGCTCAACGATACCTTTTTTAGCAAGTTCTGGATCACGATGAAGTTTACAAAGTGGAGTTGTTTCAATTGGATGGTCTATAATAAAATGGGGTTGAATGAGATGTTCTTCGACAAATTCTTCGAATATTTTTGCGATAAGAATTCCTCGTGGCATCTTTGCAACTTCTTTTGGATCAAACGTCTCTTTATCAAGGAGAATTTTACGCATAGCATCGTCAGAAAGGTCATCGACATCAATACCCCCATATTTCTTAATGCTATCGATCATTGAAATACGAATCCAGGGTGTTGCTACATCGATTTCGTGCTCATTACCTTTTTTATCTTTTCTAAATCCGATTTTTGTAGTGCCGAAAATATCCTTAGCAAGAAATTCATACAAGCCCTCAGTAAAGCGCATTACATCGTTATAGTCCCAATAGGCTGCGTAACATTCAACTGAAGTAAACTCAGGATTGTGCGTTGCATCAATTCCTTCATTTCTAAAAACTCTTCCTATTTCAAAGACTCTAGAAAAGCCACCAATAATAAGTTTTTTTAATGCAATTTCAAGAGCAATCCTCAAATACATATTCATATGAAGCGCGTTTAAGTGAGTTGTAAAAGGCTCTGCTTGCGCGCCGCCATAAACTCTCTCTAGAACAGGCGTTTCAACTTCCATAAAATCGGCTTTTGCAAAATAAGCTCTAATATTTGATACAATTTTACTTCTTAAACGAAATGTCTCCATCACTTCAGGATGAGAGATAAGATCAACCCATCGTTTGCGATATCTTGCTTCTTTATTTGTAAGACCGCTATGTTTATCCGGAAGTGGAAGCAGAGCCTTACAAAGCAGAGTGACCTCAGTTGCATAAACAGTCAGTTCTCCTTTATGAGTACGAAAAAGATGGCCTTCAACTCCAATAATGTCACCCAAATCAAGCTTCTTCTCTAAAAATTTATGAGAAGTTACCTCTTTTTCATCACTTAAACCTTTTACTTTAGTATGATCGCGATTAAACAATACTTGAATCCGAGCTGTTCCCTCTTGAATTTGAGCAAAAATATTTTTTCCCATTGATCTGTGCAATACTAACCTTCCCGATAGCGCTACAAAATCGGTCTTCTTACCTTCAGCATCTTCAAAAGCGCCTAATTCAAGCTCTTTATACTGATTCAAGATATCATCAACTTCATGTGTGAGATGAAACATGTGTGGGTACGGATCCACGCCAAGAGATCTAATTTCGCTAAGCTTAACTAGGCGATTTTGGTACTCTTCAAATGAGAAATATTCAGGTTCGTTCATAAGCCTCCAAGATATTGTAATTTTTTATTTTTAACTCTATTTTCTCTTAAGCAAAAAGCTTGTGGGAGAATCTTCTACGATGAAGCCGGCGGCATCGATCTCTTTGCGTAGGATGTCTGCTAATTTCCAGTTCTTTTCAAGTCTTGCTTGAAGCCTGTTTTTTGCCTTTTCTTCAATTTCAAATGGAATTTTTTCCTCTGTTTGAAAGAAAATGGAAAGAACTAAATCAAGTTTTTGGAAATAGTTTAAAATCTCTTCAGCTTGCTTTTTTCCAATCTTTCCCAAGTCACAGTAGCTATTAATTTTTCGGATAAAGTCAAATAGGGCTGCCAGGGCGTTAGAAATATTCAAATCATCGGCAAGACTTTCTTTAAAGGTGTTTATAAATAGCCGAAGATCGGTATCTATAGAGCCTTCGCTGTCTCTATCAATTTGTTTGAGGCGGAGGATAAAATCGTCGATTCTTTTTAAACTTTGACGCGCTGCATCTAAGCCTTCAAAGGTAAAATTTAATTGTGTTCTATAATGGGTTGAGAGGAGGAGGTAGCGAACTTCTCGACCTTTATACCCTTTTGCAATTAGATCGCGTAGGGTGAAAAAATTGCCAAGGCTTTTAGACATCTTCTTACCGTCGACAAGGAGGTGCTCGGAGTGCATCCAATGTTTTGAAAAGGTCTTGCCTGTGCACGCTTCGGACTGGGCTATTTCATTTTCATGGTGAGGAAATATGTTATCGACACCACCCATGTGAAGATCAAATGTTTCACCTAAATAGCGGATCGCCATTGCAGAGCACTCAATATGCCATCCAGGACGTCCTTTTCCCCAAGGTGAGTTCCAATAGATCTCTCCATCATTTTTAGGATCATAGGCCTTCCAAAGAGCAAAATCGCTAATACTCTCTTTTTCGTATTCATCATTACTTACTCTTTTTGAAGCGCCCTCTTTTAAATCGCTTAAATTGAGATGTGAAAGCGCTCCATAAGATGGAAATTTAGAGATTCTAAAAAAGACATTCCCATCTTCAGTTTTATAGGCAGTACCTTTATCTATAAGGGTCTGTATCATCACTATCATTTCAGGAATGTGATCAGTCGCAGCCGGGTAAATTTCAGCTTTTTCAATTTCAAGGGTTTCTAGATCTTCAAAAAAAGCTTGCCTATATACGCTTGTAAATTCACCAAGCGATACTTTTTTAGCTAAGGCTCCACGAATGGTTTTATCATCGATATCTGTCAAATTCATTACTTGATAGACATCCATTCCAAAAAAACGGATAGTCCGCCTTAAAAGATCTTCAAACACATATGTTCGCAAATTACCTATATGAGGATAGTTATAAATAGTTGGACCGCAAGTATACATCTTAACAGTCTTTCCATCAGATGGGCACAATTTAACAAGTTTTCGTAACTTAGTGTCAAAAATATTTAACATATTACGCTTTAACCACCTGATTTGGACCAATCATATCAAACAACTTTCTATAACAGACCTTTCCTGATTTTAGAAGGGGAAGTTCATCAATCACAATCACTTCATTAATCTTATAAAGCCTTGAGAATCCAGCTTCAAAAAGAGCATTATTCACTTGATCTAGAGCTATATTGATCTCACTAAAAAGAACAGCTCTTGTTGCTGCACCCGGAATCTCTTTTGGAGCACATGCAAATGGAGATCTCCCTGTTGTAGCATCAATCCACCCTTTTTCCTTTGCCTTATCGAATAACACTTTTTCTACAGCTACAAGATTGATCATCTCTCCACCACGTTTAAAAGTGAGTTTGAGACGCCCTTCTAGATAGAGATAGCGGTCTTCATCAAAGTAGCCTAAATCACCTGTTTTATAGTAGCTCTTACCTTCAACTTCGACAAAATAATCTGCATTATCTTGCTTGTAGTATCCTTTAAATATAGTTTCGCCTCTAACACAAATTTCCCCAACTTGGTGAACATTTAATTTCACCCCTGTTTCGGGATCTCTTACTATAAGATCTACTGAAGGAATAATTTTCCCTACTCCTCTTGGTCTTGCATTACTTGTGTTTACAGAAATCATAGGCGAAGTCTCTGTTAATCCATAACCCTCAAGCCACATTACGCTACCTAATTTCTGTACAAATTCAAGTAAAGTTGGAGGCGCTTTTTCAGCACCGGATGCACAAAGTCTAACAGACTTTAGTTGACTCAATGTTGCTGACCTAAATAGATGTGAAAAAAACGTTGGCGCCATAATAACTACGCTGACTCTCCACTTTAAAATCTCTTTTGCAATATGCGAGCCATCCAAAGGATCTGGGGAATATACAGTACGTAATCCGAGCAGTAGGCCAAGCAATCCAATATTCAATCCAAAGATATGAAAAGGGGGAAGTGGCATCATAATGACATCATCAGCATGCAGGTCAATTGCCTCTAATGTGTCTCTTTGGTCTACAATAATATTTTTATGTGATAACGGGACAGCTTTTGGAAGAGCAGTTGTTCCGCTAGTAAATAGAATAACTGCTATGTCATCACCTTTTGAGTTTCCACCTGGAAATTTGCCTAAAATCGTCCTAGCACTTCTTTTTGCAAGAAAGGCGCCACGCAGTTTGTCTTTTAGAGTTAGTCCTTTTCGAATATCTTCAAGTGTTACAAGACGATCTAGAGCCTTTCCAATATCAACATTATCAAGTCTTTTCATGAATTTTTCTGAAGTAATCACTTGCTTAATATCCATAAGATCTATTGCGTGATTTAAAAAAAACGACCCGACTGTCCAATTCAATGGAACGGGAATTTTTCCAGCTAACATACTCGCTAAAATAACAAGAAATACAGCGTTAGAAGACGGAAGCATAATTCCAATAAATTGCCCTTCCAATTTCTCAATCTCTTTAGCTAAAATAATAATAGAGCGCTTCATTTTAGAATAATCCATCACTCCGGAATTGCCATCGGCAATAGCAGGGGCACTTTTCATCCGATCTGCTATATTTAAAAAGCTCTCAATTATTGTATCCCCTTCACCATGAATAGGACTTAGTCTTTTTTTTCCGTATTTAGGCCAAGAAGAGTCATCCATTTTTCTCTCCTCTTCTTTTCCCCCTTTCTTTAACCGCATAGCTGCCGCAAAAAGGTCCTGAACTACCATAAGATCACCTGGCTCCAAACTTTTTTCTAATTCATAATGACTTTCTAGATATGTATAGAGAGATGCGACGTTAAGTGAATCTAGTCCTAAATCGTAAATAAGATCGCTGTGGTCATGAATCTCTTTTACCGACTTTTCAGACATTTCCGAAAGTTGGTACATAATATCTTGACGAATGTTTAAAGGTACTGAAATTTCATGATAAGCATTTCCTTTCGGCATAGGTTTATCAACTTCATAAAAGCGCTTCGACCAAAAATAAAGCGGCACTTTATATAAAGGCTCTTTAATTTGTCTCTCTCCGGTTTTTGTCGGATATTGATTATAAAAGGACTCAAGCGCCTTGTTAAATTCAGTCTTAGTTCCAAATTTAGGAAAATCTTTCGGAGCAAGAGCATACTCAATTACGATCTCTCTTCTCGGTGCGAAAAAAATAAAATTTTTCAATAAAATCAGAGCGCCCATTCCAAGAAGTCTCCAAAAATCAGGGGTCTTCTCTGTATAAGCTTTAGAAAACATTGAACCCCAAAAACCTGTAATTCTAACTAAAAGAATTTCTGTCTCCGGAGCTGCTTGAAGTGTTGCATGAGCAAGGGATCTGCCTCCAATTTTCTCAAGCCCTGTCATCTTTAACCCGGAGCTTGGATAAAATAAAATCGCTTTATGATTTTTTAAATCATCAATCACATCTTGAAATAATTTCTCAGCAGTCTTTAATTTATAAGAACTAATCGCCTTATCAAACTCAGAAACAGGTTTTGCTTTAATCAATTTCATGATCCCTTTAGCAAAGGGGTAATTGTAGAAATTACTAATAACAAGTGGGATTAAATCAAACTGTTTACCAAGCAAGACCATCATGATAATGGGCTCAATTTCCGCAGGATGATTAGGGAGAACTAAAATCCCTTTATTTTTTAATACAGGACTATTTAGCACGTCCTGCCCTTCAATTCGAATTCGATATCTTAGACTTAAAAGAAATTTAAACATCCCTCTAAGAACTGTGATTAACGCATGTCTAAGCATATTAAGCCTTTAATAAAATTAATAGCGACCAAGCAATTATAACCTGTCTTCCAAAAAAATCAAAGTATTCATTTTGGGTTGACTCTAACAACAAAATCCTTTAAAGATTACATATTATTACGATAAATTTAGGGGTAACAACATGAGAATAGAACTAACATCAACTCTTTTTGAAGACATAAGTTCAATGAGTGAAAAGACAATTTTAGATACAACAAGAGCTTCTTCGTTGAGCAATCGAATTCATAGCTTTGCAAGCGAAGAAATGCGTGAGTATCGTTTTGATGCTGATTATCAAGCTCCTCTCGGAACTACAGGAAAAGCGGCTACCATGGGTAAAAGGCTACTTCTTTCTCAAAAAGTTTAGCAAATAAGAGCCTTGTTTAAAACTAAGCGCAATTAGCGTAAGTTTAATTAAATCTGAAAGCATGAATGGAAAAATTCCAATAATAAATGCTTTTTTGATTCCAACAAGAACTGAGAGCCAAGAGAATCCGCAAAAATAGACAATCAAATTCCCTATTAGCATACTAAAAAAAAGAGAAAGCGTAGATTTGTTTTGGCTTGATTGGTAGATCTTTCCAACTACATAAGCAGCGATAAGATATCCAAATAGATAACCGCCTCTTGGACCAATTATTGTTGCTATTGTTGAGGCTCCACCTGCAAATACAGGCCATCCCATTAATCCTTGCGCAAGAAAAGCAAGAATCATCCAGACACCCTTTCTTGGACCCATAATTGCTCCAAGGAAAAGCGCAACTTGAACTTGAATTGTCACAGGCACAGGAGTAAATGGAAGATGAATAGTAAATGGAGCGCAGAGAGCAAGAGCAAGACTTGCAGTAATTCCAATAGCAGCATCCTTTGCAAAATCAATACTAACTGTACTTGTAAAAGATTTAAGTGTTTGCTTCATCATTCAATCCTCTTAAAATTTGGCAACTCTCTCTACAAATTCTCTGAGCTTCTTTGAAAGTAAGATGCATTGGCGCCTCATTAATATCAACCCATTTACCTTCTCTAGCCTCTTTCAAATCGATAACAGTATGAGTAGAAGTAACTGTAGCAATAAAATAACTCACCGTTTTATGAATTGTTTTTCCATCTACCCGAAATGAATATTTCTCTTGCAAAAGCTTGTCAGATATAACTTTATCCACCTCTAACTGAGTTTCTTCATAAAGTTCTCTTTTAGCTGTATCTAATTCGGTCTCACCCGGATTTGGATGACCTTTAGGAAATCCCCAATACCCACTAAGATGCCTTAAAATAAAAACTAAAGTCTCTTTCCCACTGTAATAAATGGGGACAATTCCAAACGAGGCATCTTCTTCATGATCTTGTAAGCTTTTCACTAACATCCTTCATATTTTGATATGATTATCGCACTATTATGTCCACCGAAACCAAATGAATTAGAAAGCGCCACTTTGGGATTTGCCTTTTGGGCTTTTCCAACGACAACATCAATTCCCTGCAATTCCTCTTCTGGATCTTCTAAATTAATTGTTGGGTGAATTTCACCTGTTTTAATAGCCATAATCGCAGCGATTAATTCTAATGCGCCCGATGCACCTAGTGCGTGACCAATCATAGATTTAGTTGCATTTACTTTTATTTTTGAAAGCTGATTTCCAAACACATCTTTTATTGCACGTACTTCACAAAGATCTCCAACGGGCGTAGATGTTGCATGAGCATTAATATAATCTATATCGCTTGGGGTCAATTCAGCATCCTGTAAAGCCAATCGAATACATCTTGCCACATCCGATCCATCAGGAGTTGGCTCTGTCATGTGATGCGCATCACATGTAAGAGAACCCCCCTTATACTCAGCTAAGATGTTAGCACCTCTTGCTAAAGCATGTTCAAGAGATTCTAAAACTATCGCGCCACTTCCTTCAGCAATCACAAAACCATCGCGACCTTTATCCCAAGGTCTTGAAGCCTTTTCAACTTCATCATTTCTTCGTGAAATTGCTTTTAAAGCTGAAAAACCTGCATAACACATTTTATTCATGCACGCTTCAACACCACCTGCAATCATCACATCAGCATCCCCTCTTCGGATGTGTTCAGCCGCAGCAAAAATACTGTAATTTGAAGTTGCACACGCTGTTGAAACCGAGTAATTAGGACCTTTAAATCCAATATCGACAGCAAGCAAAGCACCGGGCATATTCGTTAAGACATAAGGAATAAAGAATGGAGTTACCCGTTTTGGTCCTTTTTCGATAATAGTCTCAACCCCGTCAATAAAAACCTGCATCCCACCCATACCCGAACCAATTATAACTCCCGCTCTAGTTTTATCGAGCTTTTTCAAATCAATTTTTGAATATTCAAGAGCAAGTTTTCCTGCAGCCACCCCATAAGCGATACAAGAATCAACTCGACGTGCCTGTTTTTTATCTAGAAAAAGTTCCGGGTCAAACCCTTTGACGCTTGCTCCAAACTTTGTCGGTATTTCATCACAAGAAAATGCGGTGACATTTGAGACACCGCTGATACCATTAAGTAGATTTTTGTAGAACTCTTCTACATCCGTTCCAAAACAGGAGACAAGACCCATCCCTGTTATAACAACCCGTTTTTTTCCCATCTTTTGCTTTCCTATTGTTAATCCTAAGATTACACAAATTTGAGTTAGACAGAAAGAGCTAGATTTAGATCTATTGGTATACCCTTCGACCAAAGCTCTTCTAAACGAAATTTTTCTCTTGCACCCGGCATAAAAATATGGACCATGACATCAATATAATCTATTAATACCCACTCACCTGCGCTGGCGCCTTCAATACGAAAAGGTCGATATCCATAATCTTTTTCAATTTCTTTTACAACTTCTTGAGATATAGCAACCACGTGCCGATCGACATTCCCTTCTGCAATGACTAAACAATCTGTAATTGTAGATATATCAGCCACATCCAAAGCTAGGATGTTAAAACCTTTTTTGTCATAAATAGCCTGACAAATCTTTTGTACTATTTTTTCTTTTTCTGTTTCCATATCACGAAGAGTATAGATGATGTTTCTCAATGTAGTCTAGAACTTTTGGTAAAAGATACTCTTTACATACTTCACCTTTTTTTAATTTCTCTCGGATCACCGTGCTACATATAGGAAACTCCACATTTCCAAATTCAATTTTCACAAGTTTTTTTATCTCTTCAAAGTTTTTCCATAGATGAAACGAGGGCCTTATCTCTTCTGAAAGTAATAAATAAAGCTCATCATTTGCAAATTTTTCCCTTATTTTACGAATTGTATCAATTGTGTAAGAAATTTCTTTTCTATCAGTTTCGAAAGTTAATATTTGAATGTTATCTACCCCTTCAAACGCTAGCTTTAACATAGCAATTCTATCAACAGATGTTCCGATTGGAGGCCTGTCTAATTTAAAAGGGGAAATATAAGCAGGAATTATTAGAACTTTATCAAGATTTAGCCTGTGTTGGAGCTCAATTAAGAGCCCCACATGCCCTCTATGAACAGGATCAAAACTCCCGCCATAAAGACCTATTCTCATACAGAAAGCAGTCTTTTTTTATTCTCTTCAATTAACTGGGAAAGTGTTTCAGAATAATCAAAATCTAAACCGCAGGTAATTAATTCTTTACGCAACTTGTCGTTAAAAGACTTTGTATCTTTATTAAGCAGGGCAAACTCATCTTGATTAGCCTCGCGCTTTTTCAAAATAATTTCTCTAAGAGCAAGCAGCTGATGCGTTAAAGTAATAGCCTGTCTTTTATCAAGAGTCTTCCCTAAAATATGCATTGAATTTGAATATGACTCTTCCATAATCTCTAATGAAGCCTTGCTTTTCTTTTGAACAAGCTTAGTCAATTCATCAAGAATTTCATTTACCTTTCCTTCTACTAAAGCCTTCTTCTCTCTTTCAATCTCTTTTTTCTTTTCTTGCTCAATTAGATGTTTAGATGCATATGCATCCTGAACTTTTCCTGATTCCTTTTGAAATTGAATGAAATTTTCTTTAAAAGCAATTTCAGTTTTAGATCTTTTTGAAAGATCTCTAACCTTATCATATAGTGAGCCATCTTCAGGAATACTCGCTAACTCAGTCAAAAACTGCGCAAGTCTAGCATTATCTTGCTCACGAAGCTCTGTTCTTTCAACATTTTCTTCTTTTTCCCAATCTTCAATACTCTTCCATGCAGTACTAAACTTCTCTCTAAACTGTCTATATGATTCGTGGGAAATATGAATCTCTTTTAACAGAGCCTGATACTGTCTAATATCTCTTTTAAACAGACTTTTATCAAGAGCATTAGGCAGCATTTCAAAAAACTGAGTTGCTTTTTGCCCAAATGCCTTTGTTAATTCAGAAATAATTTTTTTATACTCTGGGAAAACTTGATCGCCTATTTTTTTCAAAATATCAAGGAGTTCATTTTTTTGATGGACTCTAATTTCAAGAAGAAGAATCTCTTCTCTCAGAGCTATAACTTTTTCTTTTAAGCTCTCAAAAAATCTAGCTCTCTGCTCAAGTTCTTTGAGTTCAGAAAATCTATCAAATTGCGGAAGAGCTATAGCTTTTGACTTTTGCGGATTATTAACTTCTGAGTCCAAACCTGTAATAGCAAGTTTAATTTGTTCAGCATGAAATTCAATCTCTTCCTTAAAGATCTCTTGCAATCTATGAGCTTCTTTAAGAAGATCGGAATACTCTTTCCAAAAAAACGATTTTTTTATCGGATTTGTTTCTTGAGCAAAAAGCTCAAAACAGGTCTTTTTCATTCGCCAAAAATCTCTAAATTTTGGCTTTCCTTCACAAGAAATAGACTCTTTCATAAAAGCAATTGATAGTACAATTCGCTCTTCAGGAGTTTTAGTCCCGGCAATCTCTTGAACAATTTCTTCAAATGTAGTTGTTTTTATCATAAGAGGCAAGATTCTACCCCAGACCACTTAATATTGCAACTTAATTTTGTTCCCTAATTCTAGTACCTAATTCTGTTCAAGGTCTCGAATAATGATCTCCGCTGCATGCTCAATACTGGATAGACTAAGATCTAACCATTTAAATAAAGGCTCTCTCCGAAACCAAGTAAACTGCCTTTTAGCATAGTTTCTAGAAGCCTGCTTAAAGGTTTTAACAAAATGTTCCCAATCATTTGGCGTTTGAGGAGAATCTAAATACTTAATTGCTTGCCTGTACCCTATTGCGTTAGAGGCAGCTGAGTTCTGCTTTAGTCCCTCCCTCAATTTAATCACTTCATCAATAAGGCCTCGCTCTATCATCTGATCGCATCTACTTTCTATTCGAGGGTAAAGAATCGGCTTAGGGTAGTAGATAAACCAGCAACGAAAATCAAATTCCTTTGCAAGATCTTCTTCCGACGGTTTGGGTATTTCAGTGACCTTTTTACCTGTGATCAGCATGATTTCTAAGGCTCTAATAATCTTGTGCTTATCTTGGACCGTAATACATTTTGCATAATCGGGATCGAGCTCAAATAATTTTCCATATAACATTTCAACACCGAACTTCTCTAAATCAGCCTCTAATTTAGCTCGAATTTCTTTATCCGATGCAGGCCCCTTCGGAGGGCCATACAAAAATGTATGAACATAAAATCCTGCGCCACCCACTGAAATTGGAATTTTATTGCGAAGAAGAATTTCCTCTAATGAAGACGTAGCCTCCTCATAAAAATCAGCCACATTAAACGGTTCGGTTATATCTCTTATATCAATTAAATGATGAGGAACAGATTTTAATTCAGCTTTTGATGGTTTTGCAGAACCGATATCGGCATTTCGATATACCTGCATAGAATCACAGGATATAATTTCACCACCAATGCCACTAGCAATTCTAATAGAAAGCTCAGTCTTTCCCGTTGCAGTAGGACCGGCTATTACAAGAATCTTTTTTTTCTTATAAGGGCCTTCTAATCTCTCTTTTTGAGGGAGAGGGGTGGTGCAACCCAAACAGTCATGTGTCATTACGCCATCTTTTCATCGTAAGCTTTAATAGCCTCTTCTTCTGTAGCGTAAATCGCTAAAACTTTTTCAAACCCCGCCATAGAAATAATCTCTCTTACTTCCTCATGGATTGCAAAGATGGAGAGTTTTCCCCCTTTATTCCTTAACCGCTTTGTCATAGAAAGAAGAACGCGCATTCCGGCACTGCTCATGTAATCAATTCCACAAAAATCAATCATAACCTTGCAAATTTCTGAATCTAACAGACTATTTATCTCTTGTTCCATTTGTATAGATGTTGTGGCGTCAAGCCTTCCTACACATCTAAGAACAACAAGTCCCTTAACATTGTCTCTAGTAATATTCATCCCTTACCTCTCATCCTACAATCTAATATACTATATAGTCCGTTCATTTACTTTTCTTATCAAGTACTTTCTACTGTTTGAGCCATCCAATTTAAATAAGGGAGAAATCCCCTTTCTACAGAAAGCGCTATAATTTCTGGAACTTCATACGAATGATTCGCAACAATCCAGCGTTCAACATCAGCATATCTCTCTAATGTAGTTTTTAAAAAAAGTTGAACTTCTTGAACCTCTTCAATTTGATCTTTCCAAACAAACCAAGATTCAACAGGCTGAATAATTGAGGCGCATGCTATTAATCCTTGTTGTAAAAGACCTTTACTAAGCTCCCTAGCCTCCTCAATATTTTTTGTCGCACACAAAACTACAATATGCTTTCTCATTCGACAACCTCTTCTATATAAGCTGCTTTAGAAAGCCTTAAGTCAACTATTTTTTTATTCTTTGATGGACTCAATGCAGTCTCTTTTAAGGTTATAAAATTATTCAGTTCCTCAGGAAATCTATGAGGTGTAAGTCTCAAATACCAAGTTTGACCTTTCTCTTCAACTATTAAGACAACCTCCCTTTTACCAAAACTTTCGTGTACAGCATGAGAGACGTCAATTGATTTTAATAAACATTCAGAAAAGGCCCTTCTTTTATCTAAAAAAGAGAGAATTGCTAAGGCAATATCAAGCTTTTCTTTCTCAATTTCTTTAGAACCAAAATAACATTCCGGAAGACGCTTTTGCGAAAAAAACGGTTCGATTGGAAAAAGATTTCCCTCCTCATCAATACCTAAATTAAATACATCACCTACAAGCGCTATAGGCTTATACACTTCGTAATCAATATAAATAGTGTCGGGTTTGACTTTTTTTACTTTTGCGTTTTTTATTACAGGGCTTTTTAAAAGTTTTAAACCCGCCTCAACCTCATCAAATGTATAATAATTTTGTGGCGCATCATAAGACAGACCCAATAATTCTTCCAAATAAATAGAAGGCAAAGCCTCCTTTTCAGGACCTGTCTGAATAATTGAATTAATAACATATTTAGAGTGAATCATTTTTTCAGCAATACAAAAACGATATAGACGAAATCCCGTAAATCCAATCGCTGTCATCAAAAATAGCGACCCTACAATAAGAAATATCCCTTTAACGCTATTCATATTAAAAGCTCTGTAGCAATTTCTGTTATATCCCCTGCACCAAGTGTAACTACTATATCATTTGCTAAAACTTTTGCATTAATAAATTTAAGCAATTCGCCTCTTGGTACATAAGTTACTTTTTTTTCCACTTTTTCTAAAAAAGTCTCGACATTTATCCCCTCAATTTTATCTTCTCCAGCAGAATAAATATCTGTTACAATTAATTCATCACTATCCTTCCATACACGATTTTTTGCAAACTCGCACATTAAATCTTTCAGACGAGAATATCTGTGAGGTTGAAATATAGCAATCCTTCGCCTCTCTTTAAACGCCTCTTTTAACGCAGCCAAAGTTGCTTCAATTTCTTGAGGGTGATGCGCATAGTCATCAAAAATATGCGCTCCTCGTAAATTCCCCTTCCATTCAAGCCTTCGTTTCACCCCACCAAATGTAGATAAAGCAGAACAAATCGCATCAATATTTACGTTGACAGAGACAGCCATACCAAAGCAGGCTAAAGCATTTAATACATTGTGTTGGCCGAGCATATTCAACTCGATATTAAGATAGGTTTTTCCCTGAAAATCAATATCAAAAAACTGCCTTCCTTGAATAAATCGGATGTTTTTAGCTCGAAGATTAGCATTTTCATCAAATCCAAATGAAACGCCATCCACATTCCAATTCTGTAGATATCTATCCTCATACCAATAAAAAAGAAGATCGTGATTTTTTACCCCCCTTATAAATTTTTGATATCCATCTAAGAGAGCCTTTTCACTCCCCCAAAAATCTAGATGATCAAAATCAACATTAGTGATAATCGCTCCGGCAGGATTTGATCTAAGAAATGACCCATCACTCTCATC
>CAMBTZ010000013.1 GCA_945870925.1 Chlamydia trachomatis
GGTTTGCAATTGTTGCTGCCGGTGGAGTGATAGCATCTGAGCTTGGTATTACAGGGTGGTTACCAGATGATGTTTTTTGGTCGGTATCAAGTTGCTTTGAAGCATGGTTAAAGAGGAGGGGAGGTACATCATCTCAAGAAGAAAAGGAGATTCTTCGTCAAGTTAGACATATTTTTGAGAAAAATGCTCAAAGTCGATTTGCAAGTATGGAAAATGATCTATCATTGAAGATTTTCAATATGCTGGGATATAAAAAAATTGAAGATGGGAGCACATTCTTTTTTGTTCTCTCAGAGTGTTATAAAACTGAGATTTGTGATGGCTTTGATCCTGAATCTGTTACAAAAATTTTACGAGAAAAACAATGGATTATACCTGATGCTGAGGGGAAAAACACTCGATCAGAACATCTACCCGGATATTCCAAGAATATTCGATGTTACCGCTTTGATGGAGAAAAAATTTTCTCAGACGATAATTAACAAAAAGAGGAGAAGGGTGGGATGCATTAGAGTTCTCACTCATCTCCCCACTATCATGATAAATTGAATAGTAAGGAAAGGTTATGAAAAGTAATGATTTTAATAAACTCACTCAAAAACAGTCTCATGTTCTTCCCTACTTGGTCACATGCCTTTCGTACGAAGAAGCTGCAAGACAATCTCACGTCAGCGTTAAGCAAATTCACTCTTGGTTAAAAGACCCTTATTTTATTAAAGAGCTGAATCATCAAAGGAAAGAGGTGTTTTCAAATGCAATCCGCTTATTAAAAGCCGCATCACAAAAAGCAGTTCTAACGCTAGTTGAGTGTCTTAATGACTCCAATGCCAAAAATCGAATCTCTGCTGCTGATAAGATCCTTTCACACACACTTAAAGGAATGGAACTTTTTGAGCTTGAAGAAAGACTTTCTAGCGCTGAGCGCCGGATTGAGGAAGAATTTAATGAATCACCTAAGAATAAGGAGGCTTAAATGAAACAAAAATGGTTGGCAAGACTTGATGCAATTGAAAGTTGCGCTAATTCTCCTCAATTAGAGGAACTTCTAGATAAGTGGATATCAAAAAATTATCCAAATGACTCGATAACTTCCTTAGAATATTTAAATTTACCATCAATTGTGCCTAAGGAATTGAAGGAAGTAATCGGAAAGCGCTTGCGTGAGATTTTAAATTCAGTAATGGATATATCCCGAGATTTGATAAAAAGGGGTGATTAATAGAGTCTTGCAAAAATTAACTAAGGCTAATATCTCTTTTTTTATTATTTCAGAGACCTTAAAGACCTGCTACGATAGAATTTTTTAGACTCCGGCTTAGATCGTGTGACTCTATATGATTTTTTAATCAGGCATTAGATCTTTTGGTGAGCACTTAAGAGTTCTGGCAATCGCTACGATATTTTCTAGGGCTACGTTACGTTCCCCGCGTTCAAGACTTCCTAAATATGTGGGGTGTAAGTCAGCCTTCTCAGCAAGATCCTCTTGGGTAAGATCGGCTTCATATCTCTTTTCTCGAACAATCTTTCCGAATTTGATCCGAATCGGGGTTTTCTTTCGATTGTGAGAGCCTGACATGTATTAAGCCTTATGCCTTATTTCCTTTAAGGTTAAGCTCAAGCGCTGTCCTAATCCACAGACTATGAGTACTAAAAAATGATTATGAGTACTGCTGAATTGACTTATTTGTTACCATTATTCGTGGTTATTCTGATTTAATCGATTAATTTTCAAAATATTATATAAAGGAAAAATTTTATTATGGATGATTTAATTGGTTTTAAGCAGGGAATAGTGACAGAGCAAAAAGAGATGTTGTTGCGAAAACAGGGTATTGATATCTCATGGGAACCTAGACATACTGAATCTGTCGAATTAATAAGTGAATTTTCTGGGCCGCACGAATGGCAAATTGAAGCATACGATATGCTTAAAGATGCTCCTCACATGATACTTAATGCTCCCATGGGTTCTGGCAAATCTTGGATGATGTGCTTACTTTCTGCTTATAAATTGAATAACAATCCATTACTACGGTGCATCATTGCTGTCCCACAAACAATTATTGCTTCAGGATTTATATGTGCTAAATTACAGTTGTCCTCTGGAGAAAGGTTGATATGGGATCCATCTCATAATTTATGTGATGATGAAAGTAATGAAGGTACGGTTGAATATTTGATTCAATGGCTTGAAAATTTTCAACCCGCTTTTAATGACCGTGCTCTGATTTGTACGCATGCTACACTTGTTGCAGCGCACAAAAGGATTATAAATGAGAATCGCAGCGATCTTTATAGGAATTTACTTGTTTGGATAGATGAGGCGCATCATATAAAAAATTCGATTGTTCGTGGTGCTAATGGCTTAGGCTCACTAGTTGACATGCTCTCAGATAGGGTTGCTGATAATGTACAAATCGGGCTGACTACAGCAACATTTTTTCGAGGTGATAGAGATAGTCTTATTTCAGAAAAATCTGAACAGTTATTTAAGGCTAGGTATAATTTGCCGTATGATAAGTATCTAAAATCGATGAAGTATCTTAGGTCTTTTAGTTTTGATTTCTTGATTTGTGGACAGGATTATATGCAAGCTATTAATCATGTAGTTAAGAGTAAAAAATGTAAGGATATTATTTATATTCCAAAGCCTAAATCACTTCATTCTAAAGGTTGCAAGTATCTTGAAGTTAAAGAGATAATAGACCTTTACCAAGCAAATCAAAAAGGTCAATTAGTAGAAACAGCAGATGGACTGAGTATTATAGATAATGGAGAGATCTCTTTTAAAATTTTAGACTTGGTAGATGAGGATTCTCGTAATGAAAAGAAAAAATTCCTTATGAATAAAACTCTGCAAGAAAATAAGGGTCAATTAGATGCTATTATTGCTCTTGATATGTTTAAGGAGGGTGCAAATTGGATATGGGCTGACCGAAGTATTATTGTGGGTCCTCGGGGCTCATTAGTTGATGTTATTCAAATGATAGGTCGTTTATTTAGAGATGCGAAGGATAAGCATCATGTAGAGATAATACAGTTGCTCCCATTTTCACTAGATCAAAGAGAGGAGGAACTTCAAAAAAACCTCAACAATTACCTTAAGGCAATTTATTCTCTTTTAATCCTAGAGGATATCTTAAAGCCAATAAAAATTCTTATTCCAAAGAAAGAGCGAACTGAGAATTCGAAGGAGCATGAATCTTCTAATAAAACTAAAGATCTAGGAGAAGGTAAACGTCTATATGAATTAGTTCCTGATGAAAATAAGAGAAAAACAATTGTTGAAGAGACTACAAAACATCTATTTAATGTGTATGCAAACCCAGAGAATCAAGGTCTGAAACTTGGCGCGATTTATGAAGCATTTCAACAAGGTTTGCCGTCAGTATTAGATCCTGAATTTGTTGCTGAGATAGGCGTTATTGAAGCGATTGGTGAGCATGTTTGGAGTTCATACCTTCGAAAAATTCTTAAAGTGCAAGGTATTGATGTAGAAAATATTGATTTTGACATCATACAGAACACTAACTCTTTGGACGGCTTATTATGGTTTTTAAGCGGTGTCTGCGGTGCGCATACATTTGAACAACTCCGTATTGCATTTCAAAATGATTGGGAGAAAGGATTTTCAATATTAAAACAACATTTTAACGAATCAAATAGTTCTGTTATTCCTCAATATCTAGTTATAGATGAGGTTAATCTCTTTAATTGGGCAACCGTACAGAGAAGAGCATATAAGGAAGGGAAAATAGCACAAGATAGAATTGATAAATTAGAATCACTTCCTTATTGGTATTGGGACTACAATGTTTCTAGAGATGATGAAGGTAGAATGGCGTTAGCTGCTTTTATATTAAGAGAGAACCATGTGAGAGTTCCTACAACGCATCGAGAGAATGAATTTCCTTTGGGTGCATGGATAAATACCATAAAGAAAACATATGCTAATAACGAGTTGTCTGAAGCAGAAATACAATACTTCCAATCATTGGTAGGCTGGTCATGGAAAGATATTAATAATCAAAATTGGGATTATGGATATTCTTTATTAGAAAAATATACACAAATTCATAAGCATGCTCAGGCTCCTTCAGGAACAATTTTTGAGGGATTCGCTTTGGGTACTTTTGTAAAAAGTCAAAGAGAAGCTTATTCTGAAGGTGAGCTTTCTGATGAGAAAGTAAGAAAATTAGAAAGGCTTCCAAAATGGTCATGGGATGTTTTTGAAGACAGGAATTTACAAGGATTTCAGGCTCTTGATTTATTTGTAGCAAGAGAAGGGCATGCCTTAGTTCCCAATAGCTATATTGAAGGGGAGTTTCCATTAGGAAAATGGATTAGTTCTAAAAGACAGGCTCATGTGAATCCTAATTCAAAAAATAAAATAACAGAAGAAGATCGTAGAAATTTGGAATCTTATCGCTGGTGGTTTTGGAACGGAGATGAAGGACGTTGGGAAAGAGGGAAATATTATTTACTTCAATTTGTTGTGCGTGAAGAACATAGTCGTGTAAAACTTGATTATACTGAAGATGATGGATATCGAGGGTTTAAGTTAGGTAATTGGGTTTCTACATGGAAGCAACAGTATAAAAAAGGGGTTTTGTCGCAGGAGAAAATCAAGTTTTTTGAATCCTTACCTAAATGGACATGGGATCTTAGAGAAACGGAATGGTATGAAGGATATGAATATTTAAAGCAGTATGCCGAACGGGAAGGTGATGCGCTTGTCCCTGCTAAATATATGGAAGGCGAGTATCCTTTAGGTACATGGGTTAGAACGCAATTATATGCTTATAAAAATGATAAGCTGGCTGCAGATAAAGTAAAATTGTTAGAATTCTTATTAGGATGGGTTTGGAAACGAAGTTAACCATCAGGGTGTTATTCTGAAGAAGAGTTGGGTGTAGGCTCCTGAAATACACCCTCTAAACCAAAAGGGATTACTCCAAGCTCTCCTCTTAGTTGCTTAACATGTTGATTTCTATCACTCATATAAATATCTATATTTTTCTTTGTATTCTGGCCGAAATATCCAAAGACCGAGACAAGTAAATAATCAACTACATCCCTTAAATCACTATTTTCTCCAGAACTAATCGCCATTCCAGACCATACTTGCTCTTCTATCTTTTTCTTTCTGTATAATTTAGCATCATAAACAAATATACCAACACCTCTAGTAAAATAGGTGTATTCCTCGGGGACATAGACAGTAGAACCAGAGGATTCGGTTTTTTCATTATATGATCCAGCATATCCATAGGTTCCATAAACAGCACCCGACTTTGTTTGAGTTTGACCAGGTACATATTTTGGAACATTAATCATTGTTGTACTGCTTGTTATAGCGGTATTAAAAACAAGAATATAGTCAGCCTTGTTGAAATCTGCTATTTCATAGCCGCGATTTCTTAGTATTTGAGAAATTTTTTCTGTAACTTCTTTAGAAAACATTGGGTTCGTATCATTTCCAGGAGCAACTGAAAAGGTGCTTCCTGGAGGGAAGCCATTGGGAATAAATTGCTTATCAGAGTATGTATTTACAGAAATACTATAATGTCTTGTGCAGGATGAAAAGAGAATTAGTAGAGTGCACAAAACAACTGACTTTAAAATAGTTAAACACTTTCCTGACATGTTAAATTATTCCCTTTAAGTATAGGCATACTTTTGGATTGGGATTTATGCAATCAAATAGATGTTTTTTCTTTAATGCATTTTTTGTCTATATTCAAGCTTGCTTAGATTTGTTATTTGGATAAGTTATCTAATTTTACTGGCAAATACCGGTTGCTCTCATACTAAACATTCTTTATTATGTCTGTTACAGAAAGGATGTTCAATGCTTACAGCTCTCCCTATAAATATAGATGAATTGCTTGCTGGTCAGGTGGTTGAATGGGAGCGTCTTGAGTTTAAAAAAGGGTGGAATCCGGAAGAGGTCGTACGTACCGTTGGGGCATTTGCAAATGATTTCAACAATTGGGGAGGAGGCTACATAATAGTTGGTGTAGAAGAGATAGAGGGTCAGCCCATCTTTCCTCCGGTTGGATTGCCTTTGAATATGATTGATTCGATTCAAAAGGAAATTCTTGAATTTGGGCATAAGATTCGACCTAGCTATCATCCCATTGTAGTGCCAACCAAATTTCAAGGACAAATGATTCTGATTATTTGGTGTCCAGGTGGACAAACAAGACCATATCAAGTACCGGAGACCCTGGGGAAAGATCCTGATTTTGCTTATTATATAAGACGAAATTCATCTACGGTTAAAGCAAAGATAGAAGATAAACAAAAACTTTATGAGATGGCTAATCAAGTCCCTTTTGATGATCGTCAAAATCATCATGCCCAGCTGAAGGATTTGGATATTGGTTTGATAAAAGATTTCCTTCGAGAAATTAAAAGTGATCTTTTTTCCGAAACAGATAAGGTGCCATTTGCAGTCTTATGCCGCCAAATGCAAATAGTTCAGGGTCCAGACGAGTATTTAAAACCATTAAACATTGGGTTAATGATGTTTAATAGTAATCCAGAGCATTTTTTTTCTTGTGCTCAGATAGATGTTGTAGCTTTTCATGATGAGGTGGGGGATAGCTTTGAAGAAAAAATCTTCAAGGGGCCAATTCATATCCAGTTAAAAGAGACATTACGATATTTACAGTCTATGTTTATAAAAGAGGATATAAGAAAAAGACCTGATCGAGCTGAAGCAGATCGTTTTTATAACTATCCTTATGTAGCCTTGGAAGAAGCTATTGCAAACGCAGTGTATCACAAGGACTACGCAAAGAGGGAGCCTATTGAAGTAAGCATTCATGCTGATCGGATTGAAGTTTTGTCATTTCCTGGTCCTTTACCGCCATTAAAAATTGAGGATTTGAACAAGGGGTGTGTGAGGGTAAGAACATATAGAAACAGGCGTATAGGTGATTTTCTTAAAGAGCTTCATCTAACTGAGGGGCGTTGTACTGGTGTTCCAAAAATTCGTAAAGCAATGGAAACTAACGGGTCCCCACCTCCAATTTTCCAAACAGATGAGAACAATAGTTTCTTTTTAGCTGTTTTTCCAATTCATCCAGAGGCTACAAAACATCGATTAGGTGTGGATAATGAATCTTCAAAAACACACCAGCTAACAGTAAAAACACACCAGCTAGACTCCAAAACACACCAGATTAATGAGATTTTAAGCAGAGAAAATCTGCCAGATGAATTAAAATTAAAATTAGAAAAAATGGGAAAGCGCCCTAAAAATGAGGATGTTATAAATGTTGTTTGTGAGCTTTGCAAGGGACGTGAGCTAACAGCTCAACAAATTTTAGAGCTACTAGGGAGGACAGATAAGAGGCATTTAGTAAGAACTTTTTTGACCCCCTTAGTTAAGAGAGGCGCTTTAAGATATATCTATCCTGAAAGAGGAAGTTCGCCGAATCAGGCATATACGGCTCAGTAATTTTTAATGGTGCACAAACGGTGCACGAGCTTTCCTATTCAACCCAATTTAACCAGTAAAATCCAATTGCACCATTTACATAAATCCTTTAATATTATGCCGAATAAGATTGGATAGTGTTGGATGGAGTGGAGTTCCGGCTCCCTTTTAAGGAGGGTGTCGATGGTTCGACCCCATCAAGCCTCATTTTCTTTACTTTCTCATTGACAGTAAGCCTAATAATTTTTATTTCATCAATATGTAAAACATTTAATCAATAGGAAGAAAACTATGATGAAAGCTATGGTAATTCGTTCATTTGGATCGTCTGATCTTTTTGAAGAAATTGCTCTTCCAATACCAAGTCTGGAGAAGGGTCAGGTTTTAGTAAAGATTTCAGCTACCAGTATCAATCCGGTAGATATAAAAATACGTTCTGGAATTTATGGTGCGCTCGCTCCGGGTTTCCCTGCAATTCTTCAAGGCGATTTTTCTGGAATTATAGAGAGTGTGGCAGAAGGGGTTTTTGAATTTAAGCAAGGCGATGCTGTTTATGGATGTGCTGGTGGAATTATTGGAAACAATGGAGCTCTTGCGGAGTATGTTGCGATCGATTTTCGATTTATTGCAAGAGTTCCTTCTTTACTTAGTATGAGGCAAGCTGCTGCGCTTCCTTTAGTCTCAATTACTGCTTTTAGCGCTTTAATTGATGGATTAAATTTAAAAAGTAGTGATAAGGTGCTTATTCATGCAGGAGCAGGTGGCGTTGGGCATATAGCTATCCAAATTGCAAAACATTTAGGAGCAAAGGTGTATTCCACAGTCTCTTGTCTTGAGAAGTCAGAAGTTATAACTCGGTTGGGTGCAGATCCTATTTTCTATAAAACGGAAACTGTCAAAGATTATGTTGACCGATGCACTCAAGGCAAAGGATTTGATGTTGTTTTTGACACAGTCGGGGGACAGGCTCTTGATGATTCCTTGTCAGCTGCTGCTTATCAAGGGAGAGTGGCAACGATTCAGGGGGCTTCTAAGCACGATCTTGCACCTTTATTCAAGAAGGAATTACTACTAAAGGGAGTTTTTATGCTGGGGCCAATTTTAAATGGTCAAAATAGGGAGCGTCATGGGCAAATATTGAATCAGATTGCTGTCTGGGTATCTCAAAATAAATTATTACCGATAGTAGATGAGCATTTCTTTACACTTACAGATATTTCGGAGGCACATCGATATTTTGAAACAGGGAAGCATATTGGAAAGGTAGTTATTGAAATTAAGTAATAATTGACTTGTTTATGTAAAAGCAGATAGAATTTGCCGCTCATAATACTTAAAACTCAATTTAGGAGATTAAATGGCAATTGCTTTTACATTAAGGACGTCAATGAGGCGTGGATTATTGGAAAATTCGCAAATATTTTTTAAGGACACTTCTGTAAGGAATTTATGTGAGTACGTTTCTAAAAAAACATCAAGAATCAGTCATGAATCATTTAAAAAGCTTGCTTTATACAGTGAAGGATACTTAAAAAAAAATATAGATAAGATTGCTTGTCAAGAGAATGAATCTGGATTTTTACGAATAGGAATTCCTTTAAATGAAGAAAAAAAAAATGAGTATCCAGGGCTTGAAAAATTAAGAGTTAATTATTGGTCGCAATTAGTAAAGATAGAAATAGTTCCTGAAAGCATTCATACCCATCCAGGTTATTTTGAAAGTTTTATTATTACAGGGGGATATCAACATGCACTTTATAATATCGGTAGCAATAAAGATGAGCTACATGATTGTTATAGAATTTTAAAGCAAGGAGCTCGAAGAACAATGGCATTTATGGGAAAGGTTCCTATTGTTTTTTCCAAAATGGAAGTAGTTCGTGCAGGTGAAATAAAAGCGATTCATTTAGATTTAATTCATAGAGTAGTTGAAACAATGCCGAATACTTTATCTTTAAATGCAGTTTGGAGAGAGGAAAGTCGTGATTACTATGATCTATTTTTAACAGAAAGTGCAAGTCCAGAGGATGATGTAAGAACAGAAAGAGCTTTGCTTTCTAATCAAGATTCAAGAATTATTATTAAAAACATTATAAACTCTCTTACTACTATAAATTAATGGTAATCATATGCATAGAGAAAAATTTTTGCAATTATTAAATGAGTATCAGCCGACAAATAGAAAGGAAATTTCATTTAAGCAAGAAATGCTTGAATTTGTAGAACAGCATGAAAATTGTTTTGAAAGATCTCTGTCTAAAGGGCATATTACTGCATCGGCTTGGTTGTTAAATCAAAGTGGAACGCATGCGCTACTTTTGCATCATGCAAAATTGGACAGATGGTTTCAATTAGGTGGGCATTGCGATGGTGATCCGGATCCACTGAATGTAGCAATTAAAGAGGCTAAAGAAGAATCAGGTTTACAAGACATTCAGCCGATTTCTAAAGCTATCTTTGACATTGATATTCATTTGATTCCTGAAAATCCTAAAGAGGGAGCGCATTTTCATTATGATGTACGCTTTTTATTACAATCATTTAACAGTGATCAAATTATCCCAAATCGAGAATCGAAATCATTGCTTTGGGTAGATAAAAATTTAGAAAATTTACCAACTAATAATCCGTCTGTTGTTCGCATGTTTCAAAAATGGATAAATTTGATGAGTTATGAGTAGTATTTCTTATCCAATATTAGATTGGACAAAAAGACCTGTGGAGGTTATTGATCGAATTGAAAAAATACATCGCAAAATACGAATGCAAGGAGAGGGTAGTCATTGGGGTCTTTTTAATGGAGATACAAAATATGATTTGGGTGGAATTGATGAACATGGTCTGATCAAGCAAATTGTATTGGCAGCTCCGACGCATCGTAAAGATTTTTATGTCATGGATATAGGGGCAGCAGAATTTCAATGGGCAAATAATCTTGCAGATTATTTGGATGAGGAGTCCTGTTTTCCAAAAGGAGTTAAAATTCATATTATTAGTGTTAGGGGCGAGCGTTATTCAGGAATTTCTGTAGAAAGAACAAAACGGTGTATATTATCATATTTAGGAAAAGTTAAAGTAGAAGAGATTTTTCACCGATTTAGAGATTTAAAATTTGACTTGGTAGTATCCAGGTGGTGTTTTAGACATTTAGTAGATCCTTTAGGTACAGTTTTACAAGTGTATAATTTGCTTTTCCCGGGTAGTGGAATTTTTTTATTGGATGGATTTTATTTTTTAGTTGAGGGAGAGGAACTTGATAGAATTGGAGATTCGGATAGATTGGCAACTCTGCTGACAGATTCAAAACTTTCATTTTTACGAAGAACTTATAAGGAAAAGGGATGTCTAGATCAATTTCTCTTAAAAAAGGCAACGGATTTACCCTTTGTCTTACCTGTGGACTATGTGGGTACAAAAAAAATTGAAAAGGTAGCTTATGATTGTTTTTCGGGTAGTGTAACGGTATTCAAAAAAAAATCTGACATTATTGAGACAGCTAAGGTTGATTTTATTGTGTCAGGAATTTTGCAGGGAGATTTTGCGATTTATGATTGGCTTTTGCAATCTAATTTGATTCAATCAAATGTGGTGTGGGCGCCCATTTCAAGTGAAAAAAAGCTACTCCCTTTATTGCCACTTCATCAAGCAATTAAGGAGAAGAGATTAGAGCTATTTAAAGAATATCTATATTCAGGAGTAAATATAGATTTGGTAGATAAGGAAGAAAATACGGCGCTGCATATCGCAATTATTGAACAGGCTCATGATTTTTTTGTGATTCTTTTAAAAAGAAATCCATCTTGGCAACTTATCAATAAAAATAAAATATCATATTTAGAGATGGCAGCAATGATTGATCGAGAAGGATTCTTTCTTGAAACATTACTTTTGCATATTTCTAATTCTAATGATATTTCAAGATATGTAGAAAGGCTTTTTGAAGTTGCATGCTCTGTAGGTAATGATAGGGCTATTCAAATTATTATGGAAATTGGGGCTGATAGTTCTTCGCTTTCTTGTTCTTATAAAAAATCTAGAAAGTGTTGACAATTACTCAAAACTGAAATTTTACTTGTAAATCACTATATAGTCATTTGACTTTGAATTAAGACCATGGCTTTAAGAGCATCTTGATCTTATTACATGCCTGCATCGGATCTGTAATAACAGAGTCCAGCTTCGGCACCACTTTGGTTTGTAATAATCTAAAGCGCTCTTTTTGCCACCAGTCTTAATTGAAAATCAAATAAACTATATAATCTAAAAAATTCATTACTCTAGCGGTGGGCTCTATCGAGGAGGACCGCGCAGGCTTGAGCGACGTTGAGGGAGGCGATTTTACCGTACATGGGGATTCGAACGATGAGGTCGGCTCGTTTTTTAAGGAGGGGCTGAACGCCAGTCCCTTCTGAGCCCATCACGAGGAGGAGTTTATCAGGCCAGGTGACGTTCTCTTCGCCATCCATGTCAGCGACGACCATGGTAAAGCCTTCGTCTTGAAGACGTCTAGCTGAGTCGGCAAGATTTGAAACTTCGACGTGGGGGACAAATGCAGATGCTCCGGCACTTGCTTTGCTTACAGTTGGAGTCATAGGGCAGCCGCGGTTCTTTGATGTGATGATTGCATCTGCTCCAAAACATTCAGCAGCACGTAAAATTGCGCCGACATTTTGTGGATCGAAGATCGAATCCAGCATTACAATGATTTTGGCGTCAAAGATGTCTTCGAGAAAAAGGGTGTCTGGATCGGCAACTTTAAGTGCAATTCCTTGATGAGACGTGCTGTGAGTTAAAATATCGAGCTCGTCTTTAGTTAAATGTTTTATTGGACATGGGGCTTTTTCAACAGGGAAAGTGCAATAGAGCTGTATCGCCCTTTCAGGAGCTCTATCTAAAACTTCCTGAACGGCTCTCTTACCAATAACTATTTGAGTTTTCATGCCAGACAGTATACTTTGACTCAGAAAATTAAGCTAGAACTCTCTTTTTTCGTGAAATCGTAAATTAAATTATTTATAGTTGTTTGATTTTCAATTAAGACTGGAGTCAAAAAGTGCGATCAGAAGGTGATAACTTTCTTAACTATTTGAGTTCGATATAGCTCTAGTGAATGAATCTGCTTTTAATGTCGTTTGGAAGTCAGAGAGGTGATGTAAGCGATTTAGACTCCTTGATGCGATAGGTGGAAAGAAATGAGAGGAAAAAGCCGATTGGAAAAATTGCAAAGGCGACTATAAAGTTTGCGTGTGAATAGAGAGGGGCGCCGTTCTGCATTGTCCCTTGCCAGCCTAAGTCAAGGAGTAGTCCGGAAATAGGTTGAATTAACATGGGGAGGCCCATGATGATAACGGCTGCGATTCCCATTGAAGTGCCGGTCAGTTCTTCTGGGCTGTTTTCAGTAATGAGAGGATATCCTAGAACTTGGGAGCTTGAAGCAAGGCCTAGAGAGAAGAAAAGGGCTGTTAAGAGCATCTCTGAAGGGTGGGGGAGGAACATAATTAATACCATGAAGAAAATTGAGGTAAGGCTTCCAAGTGTCATCCAAGATTTTTTTGCAGATGTCCTATTTGATAGGTAGCCGTAGAGCGGGGATCCGATAATGGTTCCTACTCCAATCATCCCGGATATAAAGGATGCATTAGCAAGAGGGATTCCGTGGACTTGTGAGAGGAAAAGGCTGCCCCATACGGCGCTTAGCACCATAAGTGGCATGTTCATAAAGCAGGTATATATGCCACAAAGAATGTTTTGAATGTTGAGAATGCTTCTTTTAATTCCCTGCCAAAAAGGGACTGCTTTTTCAGAAGTTGCAGGTTTTGGACCATCGTGTACAAATAGATAGACTAAAGCTAAAATTCCTATGCCTATTGCTGCATCAGCAACTAAAGCGCTTCTCCAGGAAAACATTTCTGCAATTAAAGATACTGGATATTGAGCAAAAACAGCACCAAGCATACCCATCGTAATGACAAGACCAATAATAAAAGCCTGTTTCTCTTTTGGAAACCATCTAGCAACAAGCATCATGCAAGATAAAAAACAGAAAGCATTTCCAATTCCTGAAAGAAAATGGCAGAGGGCAGCTTCTTTAAATGAGTGGGCAAAGGAGAATCCGAAGGTGCCAATTATGCAAAGAAGGAGGGCTGAAATAATTATTTTTCTTGTAGAAAACCTGTCTAAAATAATACCGGCAGGCAGTAAAAAAATAACATCAGCAAGTAGGTAGGTTGCGCAAAGCTGTCCAAATGAAGTTGCTCCCATTTGGAGATCTTTCATTAAATAGGGGGAGATTGCGTTCATCATATGAAATTGGACAAGTTCGTAAGCAAAAAATAGGGAGGCTGAAAAGCAGACTAGATAGGGGAGGAGTTTTTGAATTTTAGATGAGGGTAATGATTTTATCCAAGCAGTCATACGGTAATTTCCTCTTTTCTATTTATTTTATTTTTGTAACATTTCATGCAGAGAGAGACATAGCTCTCATTGCCACCAATTTGAACTTGAGCGCCTTGTGTTACAGGATTTCCTTCAGAATCAATACGCATATTCATAATCCCTTTTCTTCCGCATTGGCAAATTGTCTTAATTTCAGTCAGCTCTTCTGCCCAAGTAAGTAAGTATTTACTTCCTTCAAAAGGCTCGCCAAGAAAATCGGATCTTAGACCGTAACATAACACAGCAATTCCAAGATCAGTAGCAATATCGGAAAGCTCTTTTACCTGGTTTTTGGTTAAAAAGTGAGCCTCATCAACAAGTATGCATTTAAGATTTGACATGGTATTTGTCCTCTCTTCTACATATTCAAAAAAATTAAATAGATCATCAAACGGCATAGCCTCTTGCTTTAAGCCTATTCTTGAATAAATAATAGTATTACCAAATCGTTGATCGATTTTAGGGGCAAATAAAATTGTTTGCATGCCGCGCTCTTGATAGTTGTAACTAGCCTGCAATAGTGTCGTACTCTTGCCCGCATTCATCGCTGAATAATAAAAATAAAGCTTCGCCATAAAATCCTACCGTTTCTAACAGCATAATACACTTCACAATTTATGGGAAATAATCGCTCTAGCAACAAGATAGTCATGAGGGGTTGTGATTTTAAAATTTTCATCTGATCCAAGGACGATGTGGATAGGGTGGCCAAGTTCGAAGACGAGGGAGCAGTCGTCTGTGGCATTTATTTGATTTGTTTTTTCGTGTGCCTCTTTAATAAGAGGGTAGGCAAAACTTTGAGGTGTTTGACCGCGCATGCACGAGCTTCGATTGGGTATTGCGGTGATTATATTATTTTCAACATAGACGATCGTGTCGGAGCAGGGGAGGCAAGTGTTGACAGCTTTATGAATTTGGACCGCTTCGATATTCCGTTTTAGTATGTCAATTGAGACAAATGGACGAACTGCGTCATGGATTACGACATAATCTGTATCATCTCCGCACGCTTTAATGCCGTTATAGGACGATTCTTGGCGCGTCTTTCCGCCTATAACAGAGCCTTGTAAATGATGCTCTATCGGTGTGACTAATACGATTTCAGAAAAAAGACCACTTTTCTCAAAAGTTTCTAAAGTTTTTTCATAAATACTCTTGTCGCCAAGAGAAAAAAATTGTTTAGGCTTAAGTTTAGGGCTCTTCGAGTGACTCTTTCCAGATTTCATTCTGAGGCTCTGGCCTCCTAGTAGGAGGATTGCTTTGAAGCGGATCTGCATTTTTTTGAGCTCTTTCTCGATCATAGTCATCATTATAACGATAAATATTTTCTTGTCGCCTGAATTCACATGTCTGCATACAAGGTGCATTAAACTGCAGAAATTCACCCAAAAAGGGGCCTTTCTCGAATTTATTTCTAGGGCTTACATAGAAAAACTGCTCAATTTTTATATAACACTTGCGTGCCGGATAGGGGGTAAAAATGCCTGTAAGAGCAATAAATATTCTGGCAATAAAACCAAAAGGTAAAAGGGTGATTTTAACAATACGAGTTGCAAGTTCAATTAAGGATTGTGATAGAGAGCCGGTCTGGATAAAGCCTCCAGTAAAGAGGTCGCAAATTCGAAAAGTTAGATGTAATGGAAGTAGTATTGCATGTCCAAAGATCGCTAGCATCATGAATTTTCCGCGAACTTCGCATTCGGAGTCATTGCCATAAGTTTCATTCGTTGTTGTGTCTGTTATATGAGATGGATCTTTTACTTTATAAGACCCTGTGCAGTTAGTAATGCAATTCATAAATATACCTAAGTTTTAGTAAAAATATTATAACGTAATGTTAAGAACATGTCAATTTAAAGAAATAAATTGTCGGGATTAAGAGGGGCGATTTCCTTGCGTAGGTGGTGAGCTCTAACTGAAGAGAGGTGCTTATTTGTGATGCCGATATCTTTTGTATGTTCAGCCAGATGAGCCCTTCTAGAGGAGAAAAAAAGGTCAAAAAAGTGAAAGGAGGAGGCATTTTTAATCCAATTTAGTTCTTTCCCTAGATGAATTAAGCTGAGAGCTGATAGAGCTTCTCCTGCTTGTAGGGAGCAGGCATTTGAAAGAAGGCCGTAACTTCTTGCTATTTTGTCTTTTAAAAGGAGTAATTCTTCTGGGTCTAATTTTTTACGTTGGAGGTCTTCAGCCAGAGCAAATTTTGCAGCACTCTCTTGGACCGATTTTAAGATGGATTCTTCAGTGACACCCAAAGTATATTTATTTTCAATAATTACAAAGTCGGCTAGATACTCGCTATTTTCCCCAAGCCCCTTTACAGTAAGATCTTCCGGTAATGATTCAAGAATTTCTGCAAATTTTTCTAGATGAAGGAGAGCTGGAAGGTGAAGGTATGCTTGAACAAGAAGACCTGTACCGCAAAAATCTGGATCAGAGGTGAGATACCCAAATCTTGGGGAATAGGAGAATCCAAGCTCTTTAGAGAGTTTTTTTTCTAAATGGGAAAGTGATTTCCAGGTTTTTATAAAATCTTGCTCAAAAGAAAAGGTGTGCAAGTGGAGGTGATCTTCTAGATTAACTAACCCTAAAAATTGTCCGGAGTGATCAACTATAAAAGCTCTGCCTTCATCTTGTTTTTCAAAACCTTCTGTTAGAAAAAAATGTTCAAAAATGAGCTCTTTATTATGGGGTGTAAGCGATTCAGAGGAGAGAATTTGAAAAGAGGAGAAAGATTTTTTCATATCTTCAAGCACTTCATTTGCTTGTTTAGGGGTTAGTTTAGCTGGAAATCGGTGAGAAGTGAGATTTCTCCTTAGCATAAAAAGGGTGGCTGGCCAAATGTTGTGAGTTGCATCTGACCAGGGAAGCTTAGATGTAAATATATTAGGAAGCTTTTCGCTCTTTTCCATGTAGTTTCTCGGTTATGTTTTTAATTTCGTCTCTTAAGTAAGCGGCTCTTTCGTAGCTTTCAGAAGCAATGGCTTCTGTTAGTGCTGATTGAAGGGCTTCTAGTTTTTTTATAACATCTTCATTTTTAGAAACCCCTGGAGTTGCTCCAAGATGAATAGGGATTGATTTTTTTTTCATAATTGCAGAATCTCCTCTTAAGGGGATCTGTCCTGTTTCTGAGAGTTCTTCGGCAAGAAATTCTTCAAAAGCTTGATAGCAAGTAGAGCAACCAACTAAGCCTTCAATTGTTAGGTCATGCAAAGATGTTTGGCAACCCGGACATTTCTTATCTAGATCAAGATTACCTGTATTAGACATTTCAGAATCAACAGGTACGCCAATATTTTTCTGAAAAATAGGACACATTGAACACATTCTACATGAATGGATCTCTCCATTATTTATCTTTTTATAGACAATGCTCGCCTTTCGCTTACATTGAGAGCAATCAAGGGGTCTCTCTTCCATAGTTGTATTACCTCCATAATTGACGTTACGAATTAATAATAATTAATAACAATATTATAAAAAACTCTTTCAATTAAATAGGGACTGTTGATAAGAAGTATAGATAGAAACTAAATAAAGATAGGGTAATGACATGAAACAACTAAAAGTATTGAGCGTTGGTCTTATAGCGTTAGGGCTTTGCACGGTAAATGCAGGAAATTTGAATAATATTAATTACACTTCTAGATGCATTGTTGATGATCAGCAAGAGGTTGAAGTTCAGTTAGATGATCCTGCAGCAACACCAGCGCAAAAAGCAATGAAAGGAAATCCTCCAGCTGATGATACATCAGGTAGTGCTGAAGCTGATACAAGCGACATGAATAATGATGAAACAACAGATAATGAAGAGGATTAGTGTATCCTAAACAGTTTTGGACCTTGTTTATGGTAGCCTGCTCCCTAATGATGACTCAGCCCGAGTCCTCAGAAAAAGGAGGGAATCTTAAGGATGAGATATTTTATATGGTGAGCTCTCACGAGATTTCTGTAGAAAATCTCCCCTTAGATGAAAAACAGGCATATCATAAGCTTGGTCCTCTTTATCAGAAGATCTATCTCTATGCCTTTAATGACGAAGAGAGGCATAGAGTAGTTGTCTACATGCGCCGTGGTCTAACAAGTTTTGAAGCGATGAACACAATCCTCAGAGCAGAAGAGCGTCAATACTTCCAAAAGCAAAACCCCAAAAACAGCAAATCCATCCCCCCGAGCGAGAGAGTTACCCAAGCCCCCCATTCCACATCCATGTTTTATATCACAAAGGGGTC